>CANROI010000007.1 GCA_947632165.1 uncultured Clostridia bacterium | reverse complement strand
AACCAGGGCAATCAGGGCAACCAGGGCAATCAGGGCAACCAGGGCAATCAGGGCAACCAGGGCAACCAGGGGGATACGGAAAAGAAGGATTACGGTAAAATCGGAGAAATCGTCGAAGACGATGAATTTTCCATGGCGCTTCTGTATGTCAAAACTTATGACGCGATTGAGGGCGACGTCTATACCGATGAACCGACGGAAGGGAAAGAGTTCGTTGCATTCTTCCTCGAGTGCAGAAATAATCAGAAGCGCTCCGACGTCCTCATGTCGAGCAACTTCAACGCCTATGCGGACGACGTTGCGTTAAATTCGCCCCTCCTCGTCTACAACGATCCCGATGGATTCCTCACTACGGGGACGGTCGGACCTGCCCGGCGGATCCGTCTTGCCGTAGTTTTCGAGGCGACGCCGGGGTGGGAGGACCTCGAACTCAATTATAAGAGCAATCTCTTCCTCTCCAAAGTATCCTTAAAGTTCAAGGCGAGCGCTTCCGAGGTCGCGGCGGAAGACTATGTCTATGCGGGCAGCCCGTTCGGAAAATATTCCTTGGCCGAGGACGTCCTCACGCCCGCGGAAACCACGCTTTCGACGAAAAATTGGGAAATCAAATTGTTCAAGGCGAAGAAATATGACGAGATCGGCGGGGAATATGCCTCTCATAAGCCGTCGAAGGGGAAGATCTTCGTCGTGATGTTCTTCGAGGTGAAGAACATCTCCGCTAAGGAGGATAGCTTCAGTTCTGCCGTGTTTGACTGCTATGCAGACGGTTACGCCCTGCCGCTCAAGATCTCGCTCTTCGAGTTGGAAGGTTATGAATATCTGAGCGGAGACGTCGCGCCCGATAAAAAACTTACGGGGTATGTGTATCTCGAGGTCGATGAAAGTTTCACCTCCGTCGAAGCCGTTTACGACTCTTCCGACGGGACCGCAGAGTTTGCGCTCACCTCGGACATGGTCGGGTAAGCGATCCATCGATTAGAAAGCCGCGGGCTATAACGCCCGCGGCTTTCGTATGATTTTGGGGGTTTGTTCCGGAATGCTGTTTCGGGATACCGGAAAACGGGTATATTAAGGCAGAGAAAAAGGAAGGATGAGGCGCCCGCCCCGCGGACGGGGCGGGCGCCGTATAAAAAGGAGTAACTGCCATGAATGCCGAAAAATACACGCAAAAATCACTGCAAGCGGTGCAGAACGCACAAAACGTCGCCCTCGAATATGGCAACGCCGAGCTCGGCTGTATCCATTTGTGCTATGCCCTGCTCGAGCAGGACGGGCTCGTTTCCCGCATTCTGACCAAGTCGGGCGCGGATGCGGCGGGCCTTCTGCGCGCTGCCAAGGAAGAGGTGGAGCGTCTGCCCCGCATCTCGGGGTCCGGTGCGAGCCAACCCTATCCCACCGCGGCGCTCTCCCGTACGCTCGCCGAGGCGGAGAAGCTCGCGAGCAACATGAAGGATGACTACGTCTCCGTCGAACATCTCTTTTTGTGCCTGTTCGATAACGCCGAGGAGCGGCTCTCGGAGCTCTTCAAGCGCTTTGGGGTCACCAAGAACTCGTTTTTGAAGGGTATGAAGGAGGTGCGCGGCAACCAGAATGTGAAAAGCGACAGCCCGGAGGATTCCTATGAGGCGCTCGAGAAGTACGGGACCGATCTTACGAAGCGGGCGCGGGAGCACAAGCTCGAGCCCGTGATCGGGCGCGACGAGGAGATCCGGAACGTCATCCGCATTCTTTCCCGCAAGACGAAGAACAATCCCGTCCTCATCGGCGAGCCGGGCGTCGGCAAGACCGCGATCGCCGAAGGGCTTGCCCAGAGGATCGTGAAGGGCGACGTCCCCGAAGGGCTCAAGAACAGGACGCTGTTTTCCCTCGATTTGGGCGCGCTCGTTGCGGGCGCAAAATACCGCGGCGAGTTCGAAGAGCGGCTCAAAGCCGTTCTGAATGAGATCACGAAATCCGAAGGGCAGATCCTGCTCTTCGTGGATGAACTTCACCTCGTCGTCGGCGCGGGGAAGACGGAGGGCGCAATGGACGCGGGCAATCTTCTCAAGCCGCTGCTTGCGCGCGGGGAACTCCACTGCATCGGAGCGACGACCCTCGACGAATACCGTAAATACATCGAAAAGGACGCGGCGCTCGAGCGCAGGTTCCAGCCCGTGCTCGTCGGCGAGCCCACGGTGGAAGATACGATCTCCATTCTGCGCGGCCTCAAGGAGCGCTTCGAGATCTTCCACGGGGTGCGCATCCATGACGACGCGCTCGTCGCGGCGGCCACTTTGAGCAACCGCTATATCACCGACCGCTTCTTGCCCGATAAGGCGATCGACCTTGTGGATGAGGCCGCGGCCATGATCCGCACCGAGATCGACAGTATGCCAGCCGAAATGGACGCCATGCACCGCAAGATCGTCCAGCTCGAGGTGGAGGAGAACGCGCTTGAAAAAGAGGGCGACAACCTCTCCAAGGCGCGGCTCGAAGAGCTCAAGAGGGAGCTTGCCGATCTCAAGGAGAAGTTCTCCGAGAGCAGTGCCAAGCTCGAAGAGGAAAAGTGCGCGATCCGCGCCGAAAAAGAGCTCAAGGAACAGCTCGATCGTATGCGCGGCGAGCTCGAGAATGCAAAGCAGCGCGGCGATTACAATGCCGCGGGCAGGCTCGAATACGGCGAGATCCCCGCGCTCGAAAAGAAGCTCGAAGCGAGCAAGAGCGCCGAGCGCGCCAACGCTCTTTTGCAGGACGAAGTCACCGAGGAGCAGATCAATCTGCTCGTCTCGCGGTGGACGGGCATTCCCGTCACCCGTCTGAAAGAGGGAGAGAAAGCAAAACTCCTGCGGCTGCCCGAAGAGATCCACAAGCGGGTCGTGGGGCAGGACGAGGCCGTTGCGAAGGTATCCGAGGCGATCCTGCGCGCCCGCGCCGGGATCTCCGATCCCAACCGTCCCATCGGATCCTTCCTGTTTTTGGGACCTACGGGCGTCGGTAAGACCGAGCTTGCAAAATCGCTCGCCGAAAATCTCTTCGACGATGAGAAAAACATCATCCGAATCGATATGAGCGAGTACATGGAGAAGTTCTCCGTCTCCCGCCTTGTCGGCGCGCCTCCCGGATACGTCGGCTATGAGGAGGGGGGCACGCTCACCGAGGCCGTGCGGCGCCGTCCCTATTCCATCGTGCTCTTCGATGAGATCGAGAAGGCGCATCCCGATGTGTTCAATATCCTTCTTCAGGTATTGGACGACGGCCGCATCACCGATTCGCAGGGCAGGACGGTCGACTTCAAAAACACGATCCTGATATTGACCTCCAATTTAGGCTCCGAGTTCATCTCCGAGGGCATCGAGGACGGGGAGATCACCGCCCATGCCCGCAAAGAAGTGGACGCACTCCTGAAGCGTTCGTTCCGCCCCGAATTTTTGAACAGGCTCGATGAGATCATTATGTTCAAACCGCTCACGCGGGAAAACATCGGCGGGATCGTCGGGATACTGCTCGGCAGGTTGAAGAAGCGTTTGGAGGATGAGCATATCGTCCTCGAAGTCACCAACGCCGCCAAGGAGTATATCGCGGACTTCGGCTACGACAGCGTGTACGGGGCCCGCCCTCTGAAACGGTTCATACAGACCCATGCCGAGACGCCGATCGCAAGGTATCTCATCGAGAAGAATCCTCCGGCCGGCACGGTGATCACGCTCGACCGCGGCGAAAATGGGCTCATACTCAGATAAAGTGGATCAATCGCTTATTTTTGGGGCGCACGGCTTCTGCCGCGCGCCCTTATCCTTAAGAGCATTTGCCGCAAAAGCGCATAAAAAGTCAAGAAAATCCGCTCTTTTTGTGTTATAATGGCGCATAAGGAGGACGAAAGATGGATTTGAACGATCTGGAACGTGCGCTCGACTATCTTGAGGCGCATCTGACGGAGGAGCTTGATGACGGGGAACTCGCCCGCTCGGTGCATGCTTCGCGGTTTCATTTCAGGCGGATGTTCGGGCTGCTTTGCGGCGTGCCGCTCGGGGAGTATATCCGGCGCAGGAGGCTGTCCTGCGCGGCCAAAGATCTGCGCGCGGGAGAAAAGGTGCTCGATGTCGCGCTCAGATACGGCTACGGGTCGAGCGAGAGCTTTTCCCGCGCCTTCGAGGCGTTCCATGGCGTGAAACCCTCCGTGATCCGACGCGGCGCTCCCGCCAAAGAGTTCCCCCGCCTCTCTTTGGGGCCCGGGGACGCGGTGCGGCAGACGGACGTCACGATCAAAGAATTTCCCGCCGAGACGTTGGTGGGCTTCAAAAAACGTTTCCGGGGTGCTCTTTGGGGAGACGAACGCCTCGGGCAGGAAGATCGGTTTTACCGTGAAACGCTGGGCAAGCAGTGGCTCTTGCACGGGGCCTCCGGGATGCGGGAAGAGGAGTATGCGGTCATCGCGGAGGCGGGGGACGACGGATATGACTACTACATCGCCTATGCGCTCGACGATTGGTCGCGCGCGGCGCTCGGGGACCCGTCGGTGATGGGGCTCGATCTCTCGGGAGCGGGATTTCTGCCGGTGGAACTGCCCGCCCGTCTCTGCGCCGTATTTTCGACGCGGCAGAGCCGTCATCCGATTTCCGATTATGCGCAGCTGAGGCGCGCCATTGCGGAGGAATGGTCCCGCTTGAGCGATTATGAGTTTGCCGACGCGCCCGAGGTCGTCTGCTACCGTTGGCATGTGTGCCCTGAGGAGCGTATCGTGGAGATCCGTCTGCCTGTGAAGAGGGTGGGAATAGAGTGAAATTCAAGGAGCGCCGCCCGGCCGCGATTCCGCGGCCGGGCGGCGCTCTAACTCATAAGTTTTATTCAAACAGCCCGTAGAGCCATTCGATCCAATCCGCCGTGAGATCGTCGAACCGTTTTTCTCCGACGACGGCGTTTTTCCAAGTCCTGTCCACATCGAGGAGCGCCTTTGCGCCGTACGTCTCATAGAGATATTGCACGAACAGAATTTTGAGTGCGTTGTATTCGTCGGTCGCGGGGAGCATTTCTTCGACCGTGGCATTCGCGTGGACGGCTTGGCAGGCGAGCCATTTCAGCGCGGAAAAGGAAGCGCGGTCGGGCTTTCCGAACGCCCCATGATAGAGCGCTTTTGTCTTTTCGACCGCGTCGAGCCACTGCCTCCGCGTCTCTCTGTCCTGAGGCTCGCCCTGTCTGTAAAATTTATCGTAGCATGCCGTTTGGTTGTACTCCTTCCATTGCGGCACGCTGTATTCGGGGGCATATTCCGAACGGTACGCGAAGTAAGAGCAGATCGCCTCGTTGAGGGGATTGATGTAATTCTGCCCCATGTACCAGAGAATGTAGTGGGTTGCCTCATGGGCAAAGGGATAGACGCCGTTGCAGACGAGGTAGGGGAACGCCCGATAATCAAAGTACCCGCTGAAGTTCCCGTCCGTCAAAAAGTCCCGTCCGCTCATGCCGCCCATATAACAGACGAGCGGCTCGGGAAAATCCTCCGCGCCGAGCAAGCCGATCGTCTCTTCGACATAGCGCTCGGAGCGCTCGATGAAGTCCGTCAAAACGGGATAGGCGAGGGAGAAATCCTCCTCTTCGAAAAAGCGGTCCACATAACCCGTGGGGAAGAAAAATCGGAGGCGCTCCGTCTCGGCGCAGGTGCCGTAGCAACCGTCTCCGACCGAAAAACGATAATCCGGGATCGTTGCGCCGCAGCGGCCGAATGTCTCTTTCCACCCTTCTGCCGCGGAGGTGAGCAGCTCCTCGGCGGAATGCGTCTCAAGCCAAACGGATGCAACGCTGTATGCAAAGCTCCGGGCCGTCTTGCGCTCCGTCTCTTTCGCCGTCCTCGTGAAGAGGGGATACTGAAGTTCGCGGCAATAGGGGAGATCCTTGAGTTTCGCCTCGAGCCGCCGCCCTGTATAAGCGGGCTGCTCCGCAAGGAGCGCCATGCCGATCCCTTCATAGACGCCGAAGGGGAGTTCTTCGCCGTCCGCTTCCGCCAAAAGGCAGGCGGCAATGAGCGCCGCATCGTCGCCGGGACTGACCCAGAGCCCCTCGCGCGCGCAATGCGTGACGGTGCGGGAGGTGAGATAAACTTCGGCGGGCGGTCCTGCGATCTCTTCCACCGCCGCAAGCACCTTCGATGTGTCGTCGACCGCGTCGAAGACCTTGCCTTCCGCCTCCCCGCTCTCAAAATAGAACGTATAGTCCCCGAGCCCGATCTCGCGGTCGAAGTTGAACGCTTCAAGATCCGGTAAAACGACGTATTCCTCCCGTTCGGTGGGAACGGCGAACGGGGAACTTGTCACCGCGGCGTTGTACCGCGGAGCACAGGCGGAAACGCCCGAAATCGCAGCGCATAAAAGAAGAGCGGGCCAAACTATGTGTTTCATACAAGCAGAATTATCCCGTGTGATAGGGCTTTTTTCGAGCATTCGGGAAGTGGGCGGCAAATCTTCGGACAATTTACTTTTTTCTGCCCAATTCGTTGAGTGCACCGTTGAGGAAATATTCCGCCGTGGAATTTTTCTTGATCAGATCCCTCGCCTCTTCGGGCGTGCACCAACGGACTTCCTCGAGCTCCTCGTTGAGCGTCGTTTCCTCTTCGTCCGCAGTGACGATGAAATTGAGCATCAGCACATCTTTCGCCTCGTGATAGCGCGAGCCGAAATACCGCCATTTGACGGCGCTTAAACGGGTCTCCTCTTTGAGTTCCCGGGGGATCGCTTTTTCCGCGCTCTCTCCCTTTTTGATGTAGCCGGCGAACAGCTTAAAAGCTTCATCACCGACATGTCTCGCAAGAAGCACCTTGCTCTCGGAGCGGTTGACGACCGTCATGGATACCGCTACGGGGAAGAAGGGGAACTTAAAGCTGTTGCATTGCGGGCAGAAGGGCACGAGCCCCTCGTTTTCCAAAAAGCGAAGCGTCAGTTTTTCGCCGCAGTCTCTGCAAAACATATTCGCCTCCTTGAAATTTTTTTCTATTTTATCAAATCAAGCGCATAATGTCAACCTTTTGAGGTCACGGCGACGGCACAAATTCGCACCATTTTTTCGGATCGGGCCTGCGCCGTGAGAAACAGTTGGGAAAAATTGTCGGGCGGGCGCAGAAATCGTACGGTGTATACTTGACAATGAGCCGCGGGATGTTGTATAATGAAATGTATTTTGTGATATGGTTTTCCCGCGCTGCGGGGCCGATAAGGAGAAAACGATGCTGACATCAATTTGCGGGATCAATTGGGGCGACGAAGGAAAGGGCAAGATGGTGGATCTGCTCTCCGAGGACTATGATATCGTCTGCCGCTACCAGGGCGGCAATAATGCGGGACATACCGTCATCAACGAGCGCGGGAAGTTCATTCTCAACCTGCTCCCTTCGGGCATTCTGCGCGAGAACGTTGTGAACGTCCTCGGCCTCGGCATGGTTATCGACATCAAGCATCTCACCGAAGAGGCGGCACGCCTCCGCGAAAAAGGCGTCAAAATATCGCCCGAAAACCTCAAGATCAGCGACCGCGCGGTGATCACGATGCCCTATCATGTCCTGATGGACTGCCTTGAAGAGGATCGTCTTGCGGGCAAGAAATTCGGGTCTACCCGCCGCGGGATCGCGCCCGTCTATGCCGACCGCTACATGAAGAAGGCGTTCCGCATGGGCGAGCTGCTGCATCCCGAGCGGCTGTATGCGCGTGTCAAAGAGATCGTCGAGTGGAAAAATCTCACCGTCGAAAAAGGGTACGGCCATGCGCCGATCACGGTGGAAGAGGTCATCGGGTACTTCAAGACCTACGGCGAACCGCTCAAAGAGTACATCTGCGATACGGGGCTCTACCTCAACAACGCCGCAAAGGCGGGAAAGAAGATCATGTTCGAGGCACAGCTCGGCGCGCTGCGGGACGTCGACTACGGCATTCTGCCCTATACCTCGAGTTCGCTCACGATCGCGGCATACGCGCCCATCGGGGCTGGCGTTCCCAACCTCAAGCTCGATAAATCCATCGGCATCATGAAGGCATATTCGACCTGCGTGGGCGAAGGGCCGTTTACGGCGGAATATTTCGGCGAAAAAGCGGAAAAACTGCGCGCTGCGGGCGGAGAATACGGCGCAGCGACGGGACGGCCCAGAAGGGTGGGGCCCTTCGATGTGGTCGCTTCCCGCTACGGGATCCGCTGCCAGGGGGCGGACGAGGTCGTCCTCACCAAGCTCGACATCCTCTCGATCTACGACGAGATCGAGGTCTGCACGGCCTACGAGCTCGACGGAAAGCTCCTCCGCGAATTTCCTTATCCCGATGCGTTGGAGCTCTGCAAACCGGTCTATGAGAAGCTCAAGGGCTGGCATTGCGACATTTCGAAATGCCGCAAGAGGGAGGAACTCCCCAAAGAAGCTCTCGACTATATCGCCTACATCGAGCGGGCGTGCGAGTGCAACATCACCTATGTGGCAGTCGGCGCGGAGCGCGACGCGGTAATCAAGCTGAAATAACGGCGAGCGCCGATTATGCGGCGACAGGCGAAGATATGGAAAGAGAATTTTATAAGATGCACGGCATCGGGAACGACTATATCTATTTCGATTGCTTTTCGGCGCCGCCTATAAATCCGCGGGCGGTCTCAAAAAGACTGTCCGACCGGCATTTTTCGGTCGGAGGGGACGGGGTCGTGCTCATCCTGCCGAGCGAAAAGGCAGATGCTGCGATGCGCATGTTCAATGCGGACGGCAGCGAGGGCAAGATGTGCGGGAATGCCATCCGCTGCGTAGGGAAATATCTCTATGAAGTCAGAGGGGTGCATAAGCGGACCCTCTCGGTGGAGACGAGATCGGGGATCAAGATGCTGCGCCTGAATGTAAGAGGCGGAAAAGTCGCCTCCGTCACCGTGGATATGGGCGCACCCATCTTCCGGCCGGAACAGATCCCGGCGCTCTTCGAGGGCGAGCGGATCGTCGGCCATCCGCTCCTTGTGGGGGAAGAATGCTATCATGTCACCTGCCTGTCGATGGGCAATCCCCATTGCGTCGTATTCGGGGGAGATCCGGATCTCATTCGGATCGAAAAGATCGGACCGGCATTCGAACATCATCCTGCGTTTCCGGAGCGGGTCAACACCGAATTCATTCAGGTCCTCGGCAAAAACGAACTCAAAATGCGGGTCTGGGAGCGGGGGAGCGGTGAGACGCTCGCCTGCGGTACTGGCGCCTGCGCCGCAGCGGTTGCGGCCGTTCTGAACGGCTATGCCGCGGAGGACGAAGAGGTCGCCGTGCATCTTGCGGGCGGCGTGCTGAAGATCGTCTACACGGGCGGCACCGTTTTGATGACGGGCCCTGCGGCGATCGCCTATCGGGGCATCGTGGAACTTTGAAAAATTCATAAGAGGTTTTAAGATATGGCAACGAAGTATATTTTTGTGACCGGCGGTGTGGTATCGGGGCTCGGCAAGGGCATTACGGCCGCATCCTTGGGCAGGCTCCTCAAGATGCGCGGATATAAGGTCGCTTCGCAGAAGCTCGATCCCTATATCAATATCGATCCCGGCACGATGAGCCCTTATCAGCATGGAGAAGTGTTCGTGACGGAGGACGGGGCGGAGACCGATCTCGACCTCGGACATTACGAGCGCTTCATCGACGAAGACCTCAATAAATTTTCCAATCTTACGACGGGCAAAGTCTATTGGAACGTTCTCACCAAGGAGCGGAACGGAGAATATCTCGGGCAGACGGTGCAGGTTATCCCGCACATCACGAACGAGATCAAGTCCTTCATCTATCAGGTCGGGAAGACGACGGGTGCGGACGTTGTGATCGCCGAGATCGGCGGCACGACGGGCGATATCGAGAGCCAACCCTTCCTCGAGGCGATCCGTCAGGTCGCGCGCGAGGTCGGAAGGGACAACTGTTGCTTTATCCACGTCACGCTCGTTCCCTATATCTCGGGGTCCTGCGAATTTAAGAGCAAGCCCACCCAGCATTCCGTCAAGGAGCTGCAGGGTATGGGCATTTTCCCCGATATCATCGTTGCGCGCGTCGACGAGCCGATGCCTCAGTCCATCCGCGAAAAGATCGCGATGTTCTGCAACGTTGCGCCCGAATGCTGTATCGAAAACCTCACGGTGCCCGTCCTCTACGAAGCGCCCATGATGCTCGAAAAGAGCGACCTCTCCACGACCGTCTGCAAGATCCTGCATCTCGAGCCGCGTGAGATCGATCTCAGCGAATGGGAGGAGATGTTGGGGCGCATCCACGCCCGCAGCAAGACGGTCCGGATCGCGCTCTGCGGGAAATATGTGCAGCTGCATGACGCCTATCTCTCCGTTGCCGAGGCGCTCGCCCACGGCGGCTATGAGACGGACGCAAAAGTAGAGATCGAATGGGTCGACACCGAGGCGCTCAATTCGGGGAATGCAGACGAGATCCTCGGGAATGCCGACGGCATTCTCGTCCCCGGCGGATTCGGCGGGCGCGGCATCGAGGGGAAGATCGTTGCCTGCAAATATGCGCGCGAACACAACATTCCCTACCTTGGGCTCTGCCTCGGCATGCACATTGCGGCGATCGAATTTGCAAGGAATGTGCTCGGCTACAAGGACGCCAATTCCTCCGAATTCTTCCCCGAGGGGAAGCATTCGGTCATCGACCTGATGCCCGATCAATACGGCGTGAAGATGGGGGGGACGATGCGGCTCGGCGCCTATCCCTGCAAGGTCACGGGCAAGATGATGCGCGCCGCCTATGGGCGGGATGAGATCACGGAGCGCCATCGCCACCGCTTCGAATTCAACAACGATTTCCGGAAGGAGTTCGAAGAAAACGGCATGATGATCGCGGGGACTTCGCCCGACGGCTCCCTCGTCGAAGCAATCGAATACCCCGCCAACGATTTCTTTATCGCCGTCCAATTCCATCCCGAATTCAAATCCCGTCCGAATAACGCTCACCCGCTGTTCCGCGAATTTGTCCGCCATGCGGTCAACCATCATCGAGCATGAAGATCAATCGAAATTTTCTCAATCTGAAGGATAGTTATCTCTTTGCGACCGTCGGCAGAAAGACCGCGGCCTATAAAGCGGCGCATCCCGGGCGGGAAGTCATCCGGCTTTCGATCGGGGACGTCACCCGTCCGCTCGCGCCCGTCGTCATCGAGGCGATGCACCGTGCCGTCGACGAAATGTCGCGCACGGAGACCTTTAAGGGCTACGGGCCCGACCAATATTGTTACGGGTATGAGCGGCTCATCGACTCCGTTAAGGGCAGCTATGCACGCAAGGGCGTCGCCCTCGATTCGGACGAGGTGTTTATCTCGGACGGCGCGAAGTCCGATCTCGGCAACATTCTCGATCTGTTTTCCGTCGACAACACCGTGCTCGTACCCGATCCCGTCTATCCCGTCTATGTGGACACCAATGTGATGGCGGGGCGGCGCATTCTCTTTTCGGATGCAAACGAGGGGAACGGGTTTCTGCCCATGCCGGATCGATTGGTCGGGGCGGACATCATCTATCTCTGTTCTCCCAACAATCCCACGGGAGCGGCGTATTCGCGCGATCAGCTCAGGGAATGGGTACGCTATGCAAGGGAGCGGGACGCGATCATCCTGTATGACGCCGCCTATGAGTATTTTATCTCCGATCCTTCTTTGGCCCGCAGCATTTACGAGATCGAAGGCGCGAAGGAATGCGCCATCGAGTTCTGTTCCTACTCCAAGACGGCGGGCTTTACGGGCGTCCGTTGCGGCTATACGATCGTGCCCAAGGCGCTCGTAAGGGAGGGGACTTCCCTCAACCGGCTGTGGGCGCGGCGGCAGTCTACCAAATTCAACGGCGTGAGCTACATCACCCAGATGGGCGCGGCGGCAGTCTTCAGCGAGGAAGGGGTGAGGGAGATCGGCGAAAACATCGCCTATTATCGGGAGAACGCAAGGGCCATCTCCGAATGTCTCGACCGCCTCGGGATCTGGTACACGGGGGGCAAAAATTCCCCCTACATTTGGCTGAAGTGTCCCTTCGGCATGACGAGCTGGCAGTTCTTCGACTATCTGCTCGAAGAGGCGAACGTCGTCGGCACGCCGGGCAGCGGGTTCGGCAGGAACGGCGAGGGCTATTTCCGCCTGACCGCGTTCGGGACCGCCGAGAAGACGCGCGAGGCGCTCTCCCGCATCGAAAAGCTCATCGGAGGCGCGCAATGAAGCAGACGGGCATTTTATGCCACATCTCCTCCCTGCCCGGGAAGTACGGGATCGGCAATCTGCACGACGCGAGGCGCTTTGCGCTCCTTCTGAGCGCGCACGGAGTCACCCATTGGCAGATCCTGCCCCTTGTGCAGACGGGCTTCGGGGATTCTCCCTATCAATCGGTGTCCTGCACATCGGGGAATCCCTATTTCATCGATCTCGATTCATTGGGCGGGATGGGGCTCCTCAAGAAGAAGGAGCTCAAAGAGTTGCGCGCCCGCTACAAGGAAGGGGGCCCCGTGGATTACGGCGCGCTCTATGGGGAGCGCTATGCGACGCTCCGGCTCGCCTTTTCCCGCTTTCACTTCGAAGACGAGGCCTTCCGCACCTTCGTTAAGGCGGGCAAGTTCGAAGATTATGCCCTGTTCATGACCGCAAAGACGGTCTACGGCGGCAATTTCTGCGATTGGGACGAGCCCTTGAAACGCCATGAGGCCGAGGCAGTGGAGGCGCTCCGCACAAACTACCATGAGGAATATCTCTTCTGGCAATTTCTGCAATATGTGTTCTGGTCGCAGTGGGAGGAACTCCATGCGGTTTGCCGTTCGGTCGGGCTCAAACTGATCGGGGATCTTCCGCTCTATGTCGCCTATGACAGTGCGGACGTCTGGGCGGATCCGAAGCTGTTCAAACTCGACAAGGAATTGAAGCCCTCCAAAGTGGCGGGGGTGCCGCCCGACTATTTCTCGGAGACGGGGCAGCTTTGGGGCAATCCCGTCTATGATTGGAAGGAGCACAAAAAAGAGGGCTATTCCTGGTGGCATAACCGCCTCAGGACCGCGCTCGAGACGTATGACGTCGTGCGGATCGACCATTTCCGCGGCATCGACCGCTACTATGAGATCCCCTTCGGCGCCCCTACGGCACAGACGGGGGAGTGGCGGGACGGCCCCAAAGACGAACTCTTCGAGGGGTTGGAACTCAAGGGATCGGTCATCGCGGAAGATTTGGGCGTGTCGGACGAGGGGGTACGTTCCCTGCTTGCCCGCACGGGCTTCCCCGGGATGAAAGTGCTCCTCTTTGCCTTCGACGGGAACGGGGAGAATCCCTTCCTGCCGCACAATTTCGGGGAGAATTGCGTCTGTTATACGGGCACGCACGACAACGATACCGTCGCCGGATATGTGAAGGGGCTCTCTTCCGAAGAATATATTCTCTTCCGGTCACGCGTCGCGGCGGAGCTCAAGCGGCAAGGGCTTTCCGCCCCGCTCAATGCGAGGCCGAAGAGTTTTTCGGAGGCATTTCTCGAATTGGCGCTCGGGAGCAAGGCGGAGCTTGCGGTGATCCCGGTCCAGGATCTGAACGGCGACGACAATTCCGCCCGCATGAATTTCCCCGGTACGCAATCGGAGAATTGGCAGTTCCGCTTAAATAAGTTTCCGTCTGGGCAGGTCATGCGCAGATTGAATAAAAAAATCAAAAAATATCGGAGGTAAACAATGGCAAATGAAAAGAAGGGCTTTTTGACCGAGTTCAAAGAGTTCATCACCCGCGGCAATGTGCTCGACATGGCGGTAGGCATTATCATCGGCGGCGCTTTCACGGCGATCGTTAACGCGCTGACGAATCAGATCCTGATGCCTGTCATCAATTGGTTCCTGTTCCTGATCACGGGCGGGAAGGGGCTCGAGAACATCTACACCTATCTGCACAAGGTCGAAGTGGACGGTGCGATCGATCTTGTGAATTCGATCTACATCGATTGGGGCGCATTCATCACCGCGGTCATCAACTTCATCCTGATCGCGCTGGTGCTCTTCCTCATCGTGAGAACGATCAACAGGATCCGTGCGCGTGCAGACGAGCTGAAGGCAAAGAAAGAGGCGGAGGCCGCTGCAGCTGCACAGGAAGCGGAACCCGCTCCCGAGCCCGCCGAACCCGCAGCACCTCCCGCGCCCACGAGCGAAGAGCTCCTGACGGAGATCCGGGATCTGCTCAAATCCCAAAAAGAATAGTCTCAGAGCGCTGAAGAGCGCGCCTTCGGTGGCGTTTGTCACCGAAGGCGCGCTTTTTTACTCCCGCAGTGGCAGAGCCGAAGGCTGCGGCATAGTATGACCGAGGGGAGTCGTGTTATGCGGATCTGTTTTGTCACCGGCGGAAGCCTGAGCGATTACAGCGGAGAAGAGACGGGCGCGGACGTCGTCATGTTTCCGTTCTATGCGCTCGGCGAAGTGAGCTATGAGCGCGAACTCAAGGGCGAGACCAACCTCTTCGAGGACGTTGCGATCCTCTCCAAGACGGGGAAGAATGTCGTCGTCTGCGGCTGTTATACCAATGCACGCGGGCTCAAGCGCAAATCCGTCGTCGTTGCCGAGCGGGGCAGGATCATCGGCGTTGCCGATATGGTCAACCGGATCGACGGCAGCGAATTCCGCAGCGGCGCGGGCGTGAAGATCTTCGAGACGAAGGCGGGGAAGTTAGGGATTGCCGTTGCGGAGGATCTCTATTTCCCGCAGGTTCTGGAGACACTCTCCGTCTGCGGGGCGGACGTCGTTCTCTCCGTGTTCGAGGACCTCAATGAGGAACTTGAAATGACCCTGATCCGCGCGGGCGCCTTTTTCTATGGCGTTCCCGTCTGCATGTGCGCGTTCGGCTATGCGCAGGTCGCCGATCCCTCGGGCAAGCTGCGGTTTTCATCGCCGCGCAGCCCGTGCGTATACGACCTCGAGCGGGAACAGGAGTTTCACGTCGTCGAGACGCGCAAGCGCGGGTATTTTTTAAGGCGCAAGACGGATTTTTGATTTTTTTTGTTTCTTTCGCGACAAAATCTCTCGGATCGGCTATAATAGAGACGAGAGGTGCAGTCAATGAAAATTGCTTTTTTCGATGCAAAGGAATACGACATTCCCCCCTTTGAAAAGTACGGGAAGGAGAGGGGGATCGACTTCAAGTTCTACGAGACGAAGCTGAACGAGGACACGGTCGGCCTTGCCGAAGGGTTCGACGGCGTTTGCGTATTTGTCAACGATCGGGTGAATGCCCCGGTGATCGACAGGCTCTTCGGCTATGGCGTCCGCGTGATCGCCCTGCGCTGTGCGGGGTACAACAATGTGGATCTGAAACACTGTTTCGGGAAGATCCACGTCGTCCGTGTGCCCGCCTACTCTCCCTATGCCGTTGCAGAGCATACGATGGCGCTTCTGCTTACCTCCGTCCGGCGGATCCACAAGGCGTATATCCGCACCAAGGACTTCAACTTTTCGTTGAACGGGTTGACGGGATTCGATCTGCACGGCAAGACGGTCGGCGTGATCGGAACGGGCAAGATCGGCAGGATCTTCATCGGGATCTGCAAGGGCTTCGGGATGCGGATCCTCGCCTACGATAAATTCCCCTCCGCCGAGGGGGTCGAATATGTGCCGCTCGAGCGGCTCCTTGCCGAGAGCGATATCATTTCCCTCCATTGTCCGCTCACGGAAGAGACATACCATATGATCGGCAGAGAGGCGGTGGACAAATGCAAGAAGGGCGTGATCCTGCTCAACACTTCGCGCGGGGCGCTCATCGACGCGGAGGCGCTCCTCGAAGGGATCAAGCGACGTAAGATCGGCGCGGCCTGTCTCGACGTCTATGAGGAGGAGTCCGATCTGTTCTTCCGCGATTTTTCGGGGCACATTGTCGAGGACGACGTGCTCGCACGGCTCATCACGATGCCGAATGTGATCGTAACCTCCCATCAGGCGTTTCTCACCGAAGAGGCGCTTGACAACATCGCGGCGACGACTGCCGAAAATCTCGTCACGTTCTTCCGCGGCGAGATCTGCGAGAACGAGCTCTGCTATCGCTGCGGGAATATTGAGACTTGCATGAAAGAACGGCGCGAAAAGTGCTTCTGAGTGCACGTTGCGCGCCGTTCGGATCACAAACGCTTGAGGAGCTCGTCTACTTTTTTATTGAGCGCTTCAAGCGTTCCATTGTTTTCGAGGAGGAGGACGTTCGGGGGAGGGAGTTCCCAATCCCGCTGGCTCGCCATCCGTGCGAGCGCTTCGGGCTCGGAGAGCCCGCGCCCGATCGCCGCGCCGAGGCGGGCGTCCCGATCCCGCATGACGGCGATCACCGCGTCGAAGCGGTCCGCATTGCCGCTCTCGAACAGCAGCGGCACTTCGGCAAAAGAGAGCGGATGTTCCTCCATCCGGGCAAACAGCCGCTCCATGATGCGCGGATGCGTGAAGGAGTTCAGTTTCTCCCGCTCCGACCGGTCATGAAAGATGAGATCGGCAAGCGCGGTACGGTCGAGTTTGCCGCCTTTGACGCAGCCCGGGAACCGCTCCCCGAGCGCCTGCAGGAACTCTTTTTCCGAACATAATTCCCCGTAGATCTCGTCGCACGAAAAGACGGGGTAGCCGTGCGCGCCGATGGATGCGAGCACGGCGCTCTTTCCGCTCCCGATCCCGCCCGTGACGGCGATTTTTTTATTTTGCGTCATACCAGCTTTCCCCCCAGGAGACTTCCGCCGTGAGCGGCACCGCAAGCCGAACCGCGTTCTCCATCTCTTCCTTCAGAATGTGCGAGGCGGCCTCAAGCTCTCCGACGGGTGCGTCGAGCACAAGTTCGTCATGGACCTGCAGCACCAGCTCGGCGCTCAGCCCCTCCGACTTCAAACGGCGCGCAACGCCCAACATTGCGAGTTTGATGATGTCGGCGGAACTTCCCTGCAGGGGCATGTTCATGGCGGCGCGCTCTCCGAAGGAGCGGAGATTGTAGTTCGGGGATCTGAGCTCCGGGATATAGCGTTTGCGCCCGAGAATGGTCGTCACATAGCCGTCGGCCTTGGCGCGGCGGACGTTTTCATCCATATATTCTTTGACGTCGGTATAGGTGGCGAAATAGCGGTCGATGTATGCCTGTGCGTCCGAGGCCGAGCAGCCGATGTCCTTCGAGAGCCCGAATGCGCTGATGCCGTAGATGATGCCGAAATTGACCGCCTTGGCCCTCCTGCGCATGAGTGGGGTGACCTCTTCGGGCTTTACGCCGAACACCTGCGCCGCCGTCGCGGCATGGATGTCCGCTCCCTCGTTGTATGCCCGCTGAAGGGGCTTGCAGCCCGAAAAGTGGGCGAGCAGCCTCAGCTCGATCTGCGAATAATCGGCGTCGATCAGCACGTTGCCCTTGCGGGCGACGAACAGTTTTCTCAATTCCTTTCCCTCTTCCTTGCGGACGGGGATGTTCTGCAGATTGGGATTGGCGCTCGAAAGCCTGCCCGTCGTCGTCATGGTCTGGTTGTATGTCGTATGGACGACGCCGTTCTTCACGAGGGGACGGATGCCGTCCACATAGGTGGACTGAAGTTTCTGTACTTCTCGGTAGCGGAGGATGAGGCGGGCGATCTCATGCTTTTCTGCGAGCCGTTCGAGCACCTCGGCGTTCGTGGAATATCCGCCATGTTGGTTCTTTTTCGCGCCCCCGGGGTCAAGGCCGAGCTGCTTGAAGAGCACTTCCGAGAGCTGGACGGGGGAGTTCAGATTGAAATCGGCGCCCGCGAGCGCATAGATCTTGCGGGAGAGGTCGGCGAGTTCGCCGTTGAACTTCTCCGAGAACTCCGGGAACTTGCTTTCATCGACGCGCACGCCCGTGCGCTCCATGTCGAGGAGCACTTGCACAAGCGGAAGCTCGAGGGTACGGTAGAGCTGTTCCTCCGCGGTTCCCACCGTCTTTTCCGCAGCGTCGTCGAAGGCGCGGCGCACGGCATTGGCGCGGAGGGGATCGGGCAGGGAGAAATCTTTGGTGTAGTCCGCCGCGGTCGACGCGCGCCGGTTGGAATCGGCGAGATAGCGCAAAAGCGCGGCGTCCTCTACGGGGCAGGAGATTTCGATCCCGAGCTCATCGAGCCTGTGGGCAAGCGCTTTGACGTCGTTGACATAGGCGCGCCGCGTTCCGGAGAAGAGTTTGCCAAGGAGCGGCTTCAGCTCTTCCGTAAAGAACCCCGCGCCGAGCAGATTCTCCTTCGGAGGCAGGATATATTCCGTCTCGTTGAGGCAGAGATGCAGCCCGTCCGGCTCGAAGCAGAGCGCGAAGGAGTCCGCTTGCTCTACGGCGTGCTCGACTTCGGCAAGATCGTAGCAGACGACCGCGCGGGCGGCCGGAACGCTGTTCGTTTCCGCAAAGAAGGCGCTGCCGAGCAGGGAACGAAACTCCAACCGTGCGAATGCGTCCCGCGCCGCATCGGGGAAGGGCAGGGTGAGCAGACAGTCGTCGAGACGGACCGAGAGGGGAACGGCGGTATCGATGGTCGCAAGCGTATGCGACAGGCGGGAGATCTCTTCCATGCCCTCGAATTTTTTTCTGAGGGCGGGGGAGAGCTCTCCGAGGTGCGCAAAGACGTTTTCGGCGGTGCCGTAGCGCGCAAGCAGTTCGAGCGCAGTCTTGGGGCCGATCCCTTTGACGCCCGGGATGTTGTCGGAAGAGTCGCCCATGAGCGCTTTTTCCTCGATGATCTGTGCGGGTGTGAGGCCGGTTTTCGTAAAAAAATTGTCAGCGTCGAGCGTGTCCGTGACGCTCACGCCGCGCTTGGTGAAATGTACGCTCACGTGTTCGTTCACGAGCTGGTAGGCGTCCCTGTCTCCCGTGAAGATGAGGACGTCGACCCCGGGGAATGCGCGCGAGAGCGTCCCGATGAGGTCGTCGGCCTCATAGCCCGCCTTTTCGACCGTGCAGATGCCCATGTCTTTGAGAAGCGCTTTCAGCACCGGGACCTGCACGACCAATTCCTCGGGCATCGGCTTGCGCGTGCCCTTGTAGTCGTCGAAAAGTTTATGGCGGAAGGTGGGGGCGTGCACATCGAAGGCGACGGCAAGGTAGCGCGGCTGTTCGTCCTCGATGATCTTGAACAGGAGCTTGATAAAGCCGAAGATCCCGTTCGTGGGGCTACCGTCTTTGGTCGTGAAGACGCCGATCGCATAATAGGCGCGGTTCAGAAGGCTGTTTCCGTCGATCAAAACAAATTTATCCATAGGTCTATTTTATCATGTCTTTGCGCGTTTGGCAAGGCTTCGGGGAAAATTCCGTTGCGGCGCGGCAGATTTTACGTAGTTTGCATTGAAAAGAGCCGCCGGGAAGGGCCCGGCGGCTCCCGATTTGACTTGCGGCAGATCAAAAACCCGCAAAGCCCTCATTGCGGGCCCTCGAGATGCGGTTTTCATCGAACTTTTTGACGCACTCTGTGACCGTGATCTTTCCGTTGAGCAGGTCGTTGAGGATGACGACGAGGTCGTCGGCGCTGTAGCCGAGGATCTTGGTCGCCGCGGTGGAGACGCGCTCTTTGTTCGCGATCGAAGTTTTGGCATCCGTGACCATCTTCGACTGTATGTTGGTCGTCTGCCCCTTAAAGCAGTTTACGGTCGCGATACCGTCGAAGGCGAAGTTGTAGTTTTCGGGGGTGGCGCAGAATTCGAGGAACCCGAGCGCCAGGTCGCGTTTTTCGCTGTTCTTATTGACCATCATCATATTCAGATTTCCGCCCTCGTAGGTGCCGTCGGGGGTCGTATCGAAGAAGACGGGCATGATCGCAAAATCATCCACTTTGTATTTCCCGGGCTTGAAATCGGTATAGAACCAGGTATCCCAGATGAAGGTCATCGCCGCTTCGCCCGAGCTCAATTTGCCGCTGATCTCATCCCAGCCGATCTTGGAATAGTCGGATCCGAACCAGCCGCTTTTGGCGGCGTCTGCGAGCCATTGCAGCATATTTTTGACGGCGGGGATCTCCGAATAGGTGATCTCGTTCGCATTGAGCTTTTCGAGCAGTTCCGCATTGTCTGCAAAGATGGGGTCGAGTCCGAACTGCAACATCCAGGAACAGCCGTCGGCGGGCCAGCAGATGGGCGTCTGCCCGACCTCCATGAGTGCGCGGCAGAGCCCGTTGAAGTCCGCCTGGGAGGCGGCGTCGCCCAGCCCGAGCCCGTTGAGCAAAGTCTTGTTGTAAAAACAGC
>CANROI010000006.1 GCA_947632165.1 uncultured Clostridia bacterium | reverse complement strand
CGTCCTTCCTGCGGATCGAATGTGATCGCATAGACGGTCACGGTCAAAGAGACCCAATCCGACCTCGTTCCGTCTTCACTGATCGAGCAGACGGTGATGACGTTGTCGCCCTTCTGTTTGAAGGTCACATGGTAGGAATTTCCGTCCACGATCGCCTCATCCGCGTCGTTCAGACGGACCGCAAACTTCGTAACGCCGAAGACGGGATCCCAATAGACCGTCCCCGCGCGGTAGTCGAGTTTTTCGCCCATTGCGCCGTAGCGCACGGAGAGCACATCGCTGAAGAGGGAATCATTCCCGCTTGAAGAACGGGCGCGCACGGAGATCTCATAGACGGAGAGCCCGTCGATGAAATCGTCGTCCGTGAACGTAAAGCTCGTTCCGTTGAGGGGATAGACTTTTTCGCCCACCTTCAGTTCGTACCCGGAAGCGCCCGAAACGTCGTCCCACTCCACCGTGGAGCCGTTGACCCTGAGGTTTGCGGGCGTTGCAATGCGTGTCTTGGAATAGTCCGCCGTTACGGCAGCGGGCGCATTGTAGCCGCGCGCCGTGGGCGTAACCTTCACCGTATAGCTCCCCGCTGCGAACTCCTTGAGCGAGAAACGGGGCTCCGTCACGGTGCCGCTGTAGACTTCGCTGCCCCCTTGGAGCACCGAAACTTTATAGGCAGTTGCATGGTCGACCGCATTCCAGCGCGCTTCGTCCGCCGCGGAGTCGACCGTGAGCCCGCTCACGGCCTCGAGCGAGCGCTCGAAGCAGAATGTGTCGGAGACGGAGGGCAGGCGGTCGGTTCCAGACGCCGTCACGGTAAAGAAGATGCCTCCCGCCTTCATGTCGCAGGCGGAGAAGTTATAACTCGTCTTGTTGCCGACGCTGATCGGCTCGGTATGGTCGTGTTCGGGATTCCCGCAGGAGATCGTAACGAAATATTCATCCGCACCTTCGACGGGATTCCAGACGAGCACGTCGCCGCTCTCCACCTTGAAAGAGCTCACCCGCGCGAGCGCCTTATTCCTATAGTAGACGGTCGTGGTGAGGCCCTTCAGCGTGACCGAGATCTCATACTCGCCCGCGGGCTGCTTCGTAAAATCAAAGGCATAGGTCGTCGTGCTCTGCGAATTGGTCACATTGGTCTCGGGGCCGACGATCCGGACGGTATAGCTGTTGTTGACGCCGCTCGCCGTCCAGGAGATCCCCGTCTCTTCCGCGGAGACCGCGGGGGCATCGCTCCCCCACACCGCAAAGAGGGTCGTATCCTCTGCGAGCGTCTGTTCCTTATATTGATAGGTCAGCTTCTCCCGATTTTGGTAGTGGCTCACCCACCAGCCCACGAACGTGTAGCCGTCGCGCTGTACTTCGGGCAGATCGAAGATCTTCCCGCCAGTCGTCTGACGCGCTTCGGGCGCTTCGCCCGCGTAGCCGAGGTCGAACGTCACGGTAAATTCGCTCTGCCCCTCGACCGTTTCGGCAAAGCGCGCATACAGCTTCATATCCCCTGTGACGGGACGGCTGAAGATGTATCTGGTTTGGAACGCCGCGTCCTCGTACCAACCCACAAAGACGAATCCCGCTTTGGTGGGAGCCTGCGGCTCCGTGGCCGTGCGCCCGTTTACGACCTGCTGCGCCGTTACAGAGGATCCGCCGTCGGTATCGAAGGTCACGGTGTACATCGTCTTCCTCAGGAAACGGTAGTCCGTTCCCTTATAGGAAAAGGCGATGACGTCGTCCCGGTAGGTGGCGTCGATCTTCCCGGCCTCACTGAACGTAAAGGTCATGGTTTCGCCTTCGAGCGTATACTTCCCGCTCTCTTCGCCGCCGCCGATCTTCAGAACGGCCTTGAAGCCGTCGTCGATCAACAGCGTCTGCTCTGTGCCGTCGAGGTCGCAGTAGTACTCTCCGCGCTCTTCCCCGCCCGTTGCTTCGTCGCAAGCGATGAAACAGGTCAGTGAGAGAGCCAA
This sequence comes from uncultured Clostridia bacterium, assembly GCA_947632165.1. Lineage (GTDB taxonomy): Bacteria > Bacillota > Clostridia > Christensenellales > Borkfalkiaceae > Gallimonas. The sequence goes on along the minus strand of CANROI010000006.1, from coordinate 19,275 downwards.
GGCAAAGAGTACCGACAGGAATGTCAATAACCTCCGCTTCATAAATATATACCTCACAAAAAGCTTTATTAGTTTTAATTATACATTTTTTCGGCGGAATTTGTCAACGCTCCCTTACCCCCCACTGCTAAATTTATCTATTAGAATTTTGGATAGGGGGTATAAGTAAAATTTATATTTTCATAGATTTTTGAATAATTATCGCGCAAATTGAAGGGGCTGAGCCGAGGCGGATTCAGTTCTTCTCCTCTCAAAAACCGACGATTTTCCTCCGGGTTCCGCCCGTCCGCGCGCCCTGTTTTTATATGCGCATGCAAAAAACGCTCCGCGGAAGCTTCCGCGGAGCGAGAAAAAGCCGCCCAAAGGGCGGCTTTCCGTTCGATCTTATCAATAGATACTGACTTGTTTCTTGTCTCTGCCGAGGCGCTCGAATCTGACAACGCCGTCTTTGAGGGCGAAGAGCGTATCGTCCCCGCCGATGCCGACATTGTTGCCGGGATGGATCTTCGTCCCGCGCTGACGCACGAGGATGCTCCCCGCAAGCACGGACTGGCCGTCCTGACGCTTCACGCCGAGGCGCTTGGCGTTGGAATCTCTGCCGTTGTGAGAGGAACCCGTTCCCTTTTTATGAGCGAATAATGCAATGAAAAACATCTTTCTTCTCCTTAATTCATAGATTTTCGGGCGGTTGGCCCATGCGGCCTCAAAGCGAGATCTTCTCGATCCTGACCGCGGTGAACGGTTGACGGTGGCCCTGCTTCTTGCGCTCGTTCTTCTTGGACTTGTACTTGTAGACAATGATCTTTCTGAACTTATCCTGCGCTTCGACCTTTGCGGTGACCTTGGCGCCCGAGACATCCTTCCCGAGTTTCACACCGCCGTCGTCGGACACCAAGAGCGCGTTGAAGGAAACTTCGTCGCCGATTTCGGCCTTGAGCTTCTCTACTCTCACAACGTCGCCTTCGGAAACTTTGTACTGTTTCCCGCCGTTTTCGATGATCGCGTACATCGCATCTACCTCCTGTAATGGTCTCGCAAGGCGTCATAGGCGGTCCTCTGTTTCAGAACGCTTGCTGCCCGTCCTTAGCGGCTCATTGATAAATTTACCACACTGCGTGCAAATAGTCAAGCGCTTTTGAATAGTTTTCGGAAAAAATCTCAAACTGAAAATGACAAGGAGAAATTTCATGGAACTGAAAAAGAGCGAAGAAATTTTGGCGGAGATCCACCGCAACTGCCAGCTTGCACTGCAATCCATCTCGGACATCCTGCCCGAGGCGGAGGACGAAGACGTGCGGGAGGAACTGCTGCACGAACATGACGAGTATGAAAAAATGTGCGGCAGAGCCGCCGCGCTCGCCAAGGACAAGAACATCGAGCTGAAGAACCCGGGCCCCATCAAGAAGGCGATGATGTGGTCGAGCATCAAGATGAGCACGATGACCGACAACTCCCGCGCGCACATTGCGGAGATGATGACACAGGGCACCGTGATGGGCATCACGGCGATCAAGAGCTCCCTCGCCGACATGAGCGACGGGATGGAGGACGAGGACATCCGGAAACTTGCCGAAGACGTGCTCGCAATGGAAGAACGCTTCGAAGAGATGTGGAAAAGAATGATCGCGTGACGCGGCAATAGACGGACGAAAATATCGTAAAAACGTGCGCCGCGCGCGGGTTTTTGACCCGCGCGCGGCGCATTCTTACGATCAATACCTATCAATATCTATATTTCCCGATCCTCTTGTTTCCGGAAGCGCGTTTTGGGCAACCTCTGCGTTCCGCCGACGGGTCCGAAACAAATTCAGCCCACGAAGTTCATCACTTCGTCGAAGATCTTATCGGGGGAGACGACCGTTTTGAACCGCAGCGGCTTGTAGCGCAGCGCCTTGAGCGATTCGGGCACCTTCATCGCCGTGATGAGGTGGATGCGCTTGATCCCCTTGAAGCTATCCTTGACGTCGTTGCCCGTGAGCGCATAATACACGGCCTGCGGGAACTTATAGGGGCTCGCCGTGGCGACGACCACCATGGGGCGGGACTCGGCGTTCACGTCCTCCGCGCGCTTGCGCGCATAGCCGCGCGCCACATGCATGGCAACGCCCGTGTGCGTATCGAGCGGGTAGTTGAAGTCCTCGAAAAATTCGTACACACACTCTACCGTGTCCTCCTCGCTCGCAAACCCCGCGTAGAAGGTCTCCGCAAGCTGCTTGAGTTCCTCGGGACGGATCGTATACTTGCCCGCGGACGACAGCGATTTCATCCTTTCGGCGGTAAGCGCCGCGTCCCTGCCCGAGAGTTCGAACAAAAGCCGCTCCAAATTGGAGGAGATGAGGATATCCATCGAGGGCGACATCGTGCGGTAGAAGGACCGCTTGCGGTCGTAAATGCCCTTGTTGAAGAAGTCCGTGAGCGCGTTATTATGGTTGGAGGCGCAGATGAGCGTGCCGACCGGCAATCCCATGCGCTTTGCGTAATATGCGGCGAGAATGTTGCCGAAATTCCCGGTGGGGACCGAAAAATCCACCTTGGCCCCCATGGCGATCTGCCCGGAAGTGACGAGATCGCAGTAAGCCGAAAAATAGTAGGCGATCTGCGGCGCCAGCCGCCCGAAGTTGATGCTGTTCGCCGAGGAGAGCAGAATCCCCTTCTCTTTGAGCTTTTCCCGGCACTCCTCGGAGCGGAAGATCTTTTTGACCGCCGATTGGCAGTCGTCGAAGTTGCCCTTCACGGCGACGACCGACACATTCTCCCCGTCCTGTGTGCACATCTGCAGTTTCTGCATCTTCGAGACGCCCTCTTCGGGATAGAACACGGCGACCTTCACGCCCTTTGCGTCCATAAAGCCCTCGAGCGCCGCCTTGCCCGTGTCGCCGCTCGTCGCAGTGAGGACGAGGATCTCCTCTTTGATGCCGAGAAGGTCGCACCCCTTACGCAGCAGATAGGGAAGCACGGTGAGCGCCATGTCCTTGAAGGCGCAGGTGGGGCCGTGAAAGAGCTCGAGGAGAAAGAGCCCGTCCTCGATCTTGACAAGGGGGGCGGGGTCGTCCCCGTCAAAGGTGCCGTAGGCGGCGCGCAGCGCCCCGAGAAGCTCCTCCGCGGGGTATTCTTCGAAATATTTGCCCAAAATGAGCGCGGCGCGCTCGGGGTAATCCATCCCGAGCATCTGCCCGAGCTCTTCTTCGGTGACCGAGGGAAAGCGCTCAGGGACGAAGAGACCGCCGTCCGCCGCCATGCCGCGGACGACCGCTTCCGCGCCCGTCGCCGTTTCGCTTCCTCTCGTACTGATAAACCGCATGTCTTTCTACTCCTTATGTTCCCGGGCCATTTGGGCAAGCCCGATCCACAGCCCGAACCGTCCCGCAATGCGGGACGGTACAGAGAACGATTTTTTTACAGATCCCGCCGCGCAACCGGCGCCGGACCTCAGAGATATTTCTTCGCGAAATCGGGCAGATCTTCCTCCGCACAGCTGCAGGTGATGAAGATCCGGAGATTGCGGAGCTCGGAGACCTTCTCGAGCATGTAGAGGATCTGCGCCATATCCTTGATGTCTTTCCCGGCGATGCGCGCGATCCCGTCCACAAAGATGTACTCGTTGTCGTAGCTGCCCGCGATCGCGCCCTTGATGAAGCCGCAGAGCGCATCTTCGCCCGCGATGTTGTAATCGGTGACGTCGATGAAGCGCACTTCGCGCTTGAGATCGTACATATAGCGTTTGGTATCGGTAATGAAAATCAAATGGCCCTTGGCAGTCGTGACCGCGGCATTCGCCTCATCGATGATCCTCTTGGTCTTTCCGCTGCCCTTGGGCCCGCAAATGATTTTAAGCATGATATTCTCCTTTTCGGCGCCGTGAGGCGCAAGATTTTGATTATCTTTATTTTAACAACTTTCCGCACACTTTTCAAGGGGTTTGCGAAAAATTTTTTCGTAATTTTTCCGTTTCATTGCAAACTCATCACAAAATCGTCGATGCGGTCGAGCCCCTCGAGCATATCTTTCATCGAGAGGGAGTACGAGATGCGCACGCAGTCGTCGGCGCCGAACGCCTTTCCGGGTACGACCGCCACTTTGGCCGCATCGAGCAGAACATCCGAGAAGTCGACGGAGTCTTTGATCTCGCGGCTGCCGAACCGCTTGCCGTAGGTCCCGCTCACGACGAGCATCGCATAGAACGCCCCCTCGGGAATGACGCAATATACGCCCTGCATGTCCGAGATCCGCTCGATCATCGCGAGCCGCCGCCGGGCGAAGCGGGCGACCATCTCTTCGACGGACGCCTCGGGCGAGCTGAGCGCCTTGATCGCCGCATATTGGGCGATGGAGTTGGGATTGCTCGTGGCGTGCGATTGGAAGGAATCGATCGCCTTGGCGATATCCTGCGGCGCGGCGAGATACCCGATGCGCCAGCCCGTCATGGCATAGGTCTTTGAAAGGCCGTTGACCGTGATCGTGAGGTCCTTCATCCGCTCCGAACAGGCCGCCATCGAGAAGGGCTTCACCTGCGTGTAGACGAGTTTTTCATAGATCTCGTCCGAGAGCACGAAGATGCCCGCCTCCTCGCAGACCGCGGCAAGCGCGCGGACCTCCTCCTCCGAATAGACCGCGCCCGTGGGGTTGCAGGGCGAATTGAAGATGAAGAGCTTGGTCTTGGGCGTGATCGCAGCTTTGAGCTGTTCGGGTGTGAGCTTGAAGCCCGTCTTTTTGCTCGCTTTGACGATGACGGGCACCGCCCCGCACACTTTTACGACCTCGGGATAAGTGAGCCAATAGGGCGCCGGGATGATGACCTCGTCCCCCTCGTCGAGCAGGGCGAAACACACGTTGAAGATGGAATGTTTCGCGCCGTTCGAGACGATGATCTGCGAGGGCTCGTATTCGAGGCCGTTGTCGCGGCGGAATTTGCTGCAGACGGCGCGGCGGAGTTCCAACAGCCCCGCGGAGGGCGTATACTTGGTCTGCCCCCTGTCGAGCGCCTCCTTGGCGGCGTCGACGATGTGTTCGGGCGTGGGGAAATCGGGTTCGCCCACGCCGAAATTGACGACGCTCTCCCCCGCCGCCTTCATGGCCTTTGCCTTGGCGCTGATCGAAAGCGTCAGCGAAGGAGAAATGCTGCCCATTCTCTTTGCAAGTCTCATATGTCACTCCGTAAGTTGGCGTTCGCGGTCGGCGCGGGCGAGCGCGTCGATCATCTCGTCGAGGTCGCCCGCAAGAAAGCTCTCCATCGAGTGGAGGCTGAGCCCGATCCTGTGGTCGGTGATCCGCGTCTGGGGGAAGTTATAGGTGCGGATGCGCTCGCTCCGATCCCCCGTGCCGACGAGGCTCTTGCGGTTCTTTGCCTCCGCGCTGTCCTGCCGGGTGCGGTAATAATCATAGAGCCGCGCCCGCAGCACGCGGTATGCCTTCTCTTTGTTCTTGAGCTGGCTGCGCTCGTCCTGGCAGGTCACGACGATCCCGGTCGGGAAATGGGTGAGCCGGATGGCGGTCTCCGTCTTGTTGACCTTCTGCCCGCCCGCGCCCGAGGACCGGAACAGATCCACGCGCACGTCCTTCTCGTCGATCTCGACTTCTACGTCCTCCGCCTCGGGGAGCACGGCGACCGTCGCCGTGGAAGTGTGGATGCGTCCCTGCGATTCGGTCTCCGGGACCCGCTGGACGCGGTGAACGCCGCTCTCGTATTTGAGCCGCCCGTAGGCGCCCTTCCCGCTGATGTTGACGATCGCCTCCTTCATGCCGCCGAGTTCCGTCTCGTTGAGGTCGACGATCTCCCAGCCGAAGCGATGCTTTTCGCAATAGCCGCGGTACATCCGGTAGAGAACGGCGCCGAAGAGCGCGGCTTCCTCTCCCCCCGCTCCGGCGCGGATCTCCAACGTGCAGCCGCGCCCGTCGTTCTTATCCTTCGGCAAAAGCAGGATCCGCATTTCATTCTCGAGCGCGGAAAGCTTTTCCCTGCAGGCGTTGCCCTCCTCGAGGAAGAGCGTGCGCATCTCTCCCGATTCCCGCTCCGCCTCTTCGAAGGCGGCGCGCATCTCCGCCTCGGCCGAAATATAGGCACGGTACTTTTCCGCCAACTCCTCTATTTCCGCGCGCTCCTTGGTGAGACGGGTATATTCCGCCATGTCCGAAAGCGTCTCCGGATCGGAAAGGCGCTCCCCGAGCGCCTCATATTTCCGATAGATTGCCTTGACTTTTTCCAACATACCGCGCCCTCGTCAGAACACGATCTTGACGAATCGTTCCTTGCCCTCGAGATCCTTGACGACCATCGCATAGTCGCATTTCGCAAAAATTTTCAAGACGTCGCGCGCCTGATCCTCGCCGCATTCCACGATGAGCATTCCGCCGCGCACCACATACTTATTGACCTTCTCGGCAATGCGGCGGTAGAAATCGAGCCCGTCTTTGCCGCCGTCGAGGGCGATCTTCGGCTCGAAATCGCGCACTTCGCGCTGCAGGGAACCGAGTTCGTTCCGCGGCACATAGGGCGGATTGGCGGTGATAAGGTTGAACTTCCCCTTGATGTTCTCGAAGAGATCGCTCTTGACGAGAACGACGTTCGCCTTGTTGCGCCGCACGTTGGACTGTGCGACCTCGAGCGCCTCGTCGGAGATATCCGACGCGACGACCGTGATATTCTTATCTTTGGCGGCCTCGCAGGCGATCGCCACCGCGACCGCGCCGCTCCCCGTGCAGAGGTCGAGCACCCTGTCGCCCTCGGAGAGAGCAGAAAGCGCCTGCTGTACGAGGATCTCCGTCTCGGGACGGGGAATGAGCACGCGCTCGTCGACGTCGATTTTGTAGCCGTAGAAATCGGTGTTGCCGAAGATGTACCAGAGCGGCCTGCCCGTCAGCCGTTCCTCATAGAGGGCGAGGATCTTCCCGCACTCCTTCTGCGTGATCACCCGCTCCTCCGAAAGTTCGCTGCGCGGCACGCCGAGCGTCAGGCTCAGGATCCATTCCGCGTCCGCCTCCTCGATGTCCTTCTCCGCAAAATGCGTCTTCATCATCGTCTGCAGCTTGCTCAGCTTCGTTTCGGTGACGAAGGTCTTTTCGGGGGAATCGGGGTTTTGGTCCATATCGAGCGCCTTTTCGAAAGCGAGGATGGCGCATTCGATCATGCCGTCGTCGGGCTCGCGCGTGGTAAGCTTTTGGAGGAGGTATCCGGGCGCCTTCAGGGGCAAAACCAGCGGGGATTGGATCCGCGCGAGGAGCTTCAGCACTTCATAGGAGGTGCCCGCAACGATGGGGAGCATCAGGAGCTTGAGGGCGAACTCCGTGATGCGGTCGAGCACCTTGTTCTCGATGGGAACATATGTATTGAACAGCCATCCGACGAGCGCAAACAGCACGATCGAGACGATCATGACGATGAAGAGGAAGGTCGTCCCGCAGCGGTCGTGCATGCGGGAGCATTTTTTGACGTTCTCCACCGTGAGCGGCATGCCGTACTCGTAGCAGTTGATCGTCTTGTGCTCGGCACCGTGATAGCAATAGGTCTCCCTCAGCGATCTGAAGCAGAGGGTGAACAGAATATAGAGCGTAAAGATCGTGAGACGGAAAGCGCCCTCGAGCAGATAATACCAGATCCCGCCCGCGGGGACCGTTTCGGGGAACGCGTCCGCGATGAGCCGCGACAAAAACTGCGGCAGGAGCATGAAAAGCGCGAGCGCGATCAGCACCCCGAGGCCCGTCGCCACCATGGTGATGATATCGCTCACGCTCACTTTCCATTTTTCGGCGACCCACTTGTTGAGCTTGGGCGGCGCCTCGTCTTCGACGATGGCGACCTCCGAACTTCTGAGCAGCGCCTGCATTCCGCCCACCAGAGAGGTCACAAAGTTGACGATCCCGCGTATAAAGAAGAGGCGCATCCACTTGCTCCGCTTTTCGGGCGGCGTAATGCGCTTTGCTTCCATTTGCAGTTCACCCCGGTCATCGCGTACGACCGTCGCCATGCCGCTCTTTCCGCGCATCATGACGCCCTGGATGACCGCCTGACCTCCGATGTAAGTACAGTTCGTCTTCTTTTTCATACTTTCGATCCCTTGGAAAAGCAGGAAGAAAAATAGCAAATCAGCCCCATATTCACGAGGCTGATCACATTAAATACCGTATCTTTTCTTGAACTTATCGACGCGGCCGCCGGTATCCACGAGCTTCTGCCTGCCCGTGAAGAACGGATGACACTTGCTGCAGATATCTACCTTCAGGATCTCGACATCCTTCGTCGTGCCCGTCTTGAAGGTCTCGCCGCAGGCGCAAACCACCGTAACCTCGTGATACTTCGGATGAATCTGGTCTCTCATGACACTCACCTCTCTTTCACTTGTCGTCTTTCCGATCTGTCGATCCGAATACTTTATTATTATAACGGTTTTTCCGCCCCTCGTCAACTGATTTTGAAAAACAAAAAGAAAAACTTCCGCCTGCAAAAGGGTTTTTTTCGAAATTCCTCAAAAAACCCGCTTTTTTTCGAAAACGCTTGCAAAATGCCGCACGTTGCGGTATAATATGAATCAATAATGCAGAAACCATGAGAAGGAGCGCCAAATGAACGTTTGGAGACTGATGGCGGCGAATAATCTTGTTCCGACGGCGGAAGATCTTCCGCCCGAAGAGGGAAAGCGCCGCGTCCGCGTGACGAAAGTGTTCGTCAACAGCGTGGACGCACTCATCTACCGCGGACTGAAGAAGGTGAAATATCCGATCGTACCGGGTCGCTATGCCGTCGGGCTCATTGCCGACGACAAGGGCGGGACGGGCCTGCACAAGGGCGCCCGCGTGCTGCTCCACTCCTATCTGCCCGCGCAGGATACGGGGACGGACGCAAAGACGTTCACGGAAAAAGACTACCGCATCCTCGGGCGGACCGAGGACGGGTTTTTGAGGGACTTCGTCTACGCCCGCGAGGACGAGATGACCCCCATCCCCGACGCGGTGAACGACGAAAAATCCCTGCTCATCCAATATGTTGCGCTCGCCCATGCCACCGTGGAAAAACTCGACGTGCATCAGGGCGAACACATAGCCGTCATCGGCGCCAATCTTTTGGGGCTCTTCATCAGCCGGCTTCTGATCTACCGCCAGGCGGCGCCCATCCTTGTGGATACCCGCAAAGACCGTCTGCTCTTTGCGCGCAGCCGCGGCGTGTACTATACCTCCCTCGCGGACGACAACCTCATGTCGATGGTGGGGTCCGTCACGGGCGGCAGGCTCGCCGACGGCGTCATCTGTGTGATGAGCGCGGGCGAAATGGACCGCGAACTTCCCATCCGGGTCTGCGCGACGGGCAAAAACATCGCCTTCTGCGGCGACGGGGACAGCTTCACGCTCGACCTCAACGGCGTCGTGCACAAACAGCTCACCGTCCACGGCGTGATGGACGGGAACGACTACCTCGAGACGGCGCTCAACCTCGTTGCGAACAAGGCCGTCGACCTCTCCGCCTTCCGCTATCTCGTGTTGCCCGCGGAGAAAACGGGGCTCCTCTTCCGCGAACTTGCGCAAAATCCCGAACGCCCCGTCGAAGAGATCAACATCGTAAACCTCGTCTGACCGGCTCCGCGCCGCGCTGCGGTCCCGGCCGCGCGGAATACATATGCGGAGATTACGCTATCTGTTGCCGGGGAGGCTTCTCCCCTGTGCGCTGCTTTTGCTCGCATTCCTCTGCGCGGGCGCATATCTTGCGATCCGGATCCCGCAGGCGCTTGCTCCGATGGCAATCGGCGAGCGCCTCTTTTCTTTGGGGACGGCGCTCTTTGTCGCCGTCCGCGCCCCCGCCGAGCGCCGCGTGCCGCGGCTTCTGCTCCTCCTATTGCTCCCGTGGTCGGGCGCCGTGATCTGCCTCTTTCTCCGCGCACCGAAGCCCTTTGAAAGAGCGGACGCCCCGCCCGAGGGCGGCATGTTCGGCGCGATCGCCTCCCTCGCGGGCAAAGACGGGGCCGCGGGCCATGCAAGAGACGTGCACTTTTTCCGCACGGGCGGCGAGATGCGCGCATCGCTCCTCCGCGATCTCTCCGAAGCAAAACGGGAGATCCTGCTCATATATTATATTGTCGCGCGCGGGGCATTCTTCGACGGCGTGCTCTCCCTGCTCGAGCAGAAGGCGCGCGCGGGCGTCAGGGTGCGGCTCTTTTACGACGACTTCGGCTGTGCCGCCACGCTGCCGCGGAACTTTGCGCGGACCCTCCGCAAACGGGGGATCGAGGCCGCCGTCTTCCGGCCGCTCAAGCCCCTCCCCCTCTCCGAGCTCAACCGCCGCGACCACCGCAAGCTCACCCTCATCGACGGGGAGATCGCCTATCTCGGGGGGATCAACCTCTCGGACGAATACATCGGCAAACTGATCCGCTTCGGGCATTGGAAGGACACCGCCGTGCGCGTGACGGGCGCGCCCGTGGCGCGGCTTGCGGGAAAGGAGGCGCCAAGCGGCGGATCCGTCCCCTGCGTGCTCTTCTCGGACAGGGCGGAAAACCGTGAACGCGCGGGCGAAGAGATCTTTTTGCGGCTGCTCGCCTCGGCGGAGCGGGAGGTGCTGATCACCACCCCCTACCTCGTTCCGACGGAACGGCTGCTCGCCGCACTCGGATCCGCGGCGCGCGCGGGCGTCTCCGTGCGGATCATGATCCCGCACATCCCCGATAAAAAGAGCGTGTTCGTGCTCACCCGCTCCTATGCGCGCGAACTGGAGAAGGCGGGCGTCTGCGTGCGCGAATACACGGCGGGGTTTTTGCATTCGAAGGTGTTTGTGGCGGACGGCGAACACGCCGTCGTCGGCTCCTATAACTTGGACGGGCGGAGCCTCGGCCTGCAGGCGGAGAACGCCGCCTATTTCGGGGGCGGATCGCCCGCCCGCGAGATCGCAGAGGACTTCGCCGCACTCTGGGAGACGGGCTCTCCCGTAAAAAAAGCGGGCGGAGCCGAAAAGATCGCGGCATTTCTGCTGCGGCTTGTCGCTCCGCTCCTATGAATCCGGACACATATGATAAAACTGATAGCCTGCGACCTCGACGGCACCCTTCTCGACGAAGAGAAGCGCCTGCCCGAGGGGATCTTCCCGATCATCGAAACCTTGCGCCGACGGGGCGTGCTCTTCGTGCCCGCAAGCGGACGGCAGTACGAGGGGCTCAGACGCCTCTTCCGCCCCGTCGCGGACGACCTGCTCTACCTCTGCGAGAACGGCGCGCTCGTGAAATACCGCGGCGAGACCCTCCTCTCGGAGCCCGTCCCCCGCGCGGACGTCCTGCGGGCGCTCGGGGCGCTCGGACAAGAGCGGGACCTCTTCCCCGTGCTCTGCTGCGAGGACTGCGCCTACTTCGGGCAGAAGGCGGAACCCTTCTTCTCCCTCGCCGCCGCGGCATATCCCCATCTCGAACAGGCGGACCTCGAAAAAATTACACAGCCCGTCTACAAGATCGCGGTCTACGACGCGCAAAAGCGGGACCGCTGCGCCGCGCTCATGCACCGCGCGCTTCCCGCGCTCCGCACCGTCCCCTCCGGCTTCGGCTGGTGCGATATCTCTTCGCCCGCCGCAAACAAGGGCGCGGCGCTCGCCTATGTGCAGCGGCGCTTTGCGCTGGGGCGGGAGGAATGCGTCGCCTTCGGCGACCATATGAACGACTATGAAATGCTGCTCTGCTGCGGCCGCGCATATGTGCCCGAGAGCGGCTATCCCTACCTCAAAGAGCGCTTCCCCCGCATTCCGCACAGCGGAAAGGGCGTCGTCGAAGCTCTGCAAACTCTCATCCAAGGAGATCTCTCATGAAATACATCATCGCTTCCGACATCCACGGCTCCGCCCACTTCTGCCGCCTCTTTGCCGCCCGCGTCGCGGAGGAACGGCCCGACAAGGTGATCCTGCTCGGCGACCTGCTCTATCACGGCGCGCGCAATCCCCTTCCGCCCGAATATTCGACGCTCGGCTGCGCGGAGATCCTCAACGCCATGAAGGAGAAATTGCTCTGTGTAAAGGGAAACTGCGACAGCGAGGTGGATTCGCTCGTACTCGAATTTCCCGTGGAGGCCGCTTTCTGTCTCCTTCCCCTGCCGAACGGCCGCACGGCGATCCTCACCCACGGCCACCATGCGCCCGCCTGCCTGCATAAGGGGGATGTTTTGTTCAACGGACACTTCCATGTGCCCGCCTTCGAGGAGCGGGAGGACTGCACCTATGTGAACTGCGGCTCGGTGTCTATTCCGAAGGACGGATCCCCGCATTCCTACCTCGTTTTGGAGGATTTGACGCTCCTGTTCAAGGACGTGGAGACGGGAATCACCTACCGCAGCGAAAAACTGTGAGCAGACGCCCCTTTTTTCCGATAAATATTCGGCAAACTCTTGACTTTTTCACGAAATTTGTATAGAATATAGGTATCCATCAGGAAATAATTTTAGGAGATTTATCATTATGGCAGAATGGTTCAACAAACAAAGCAGAATCCTTCAGATTATCCTGCTCCTGATCCCGATCGTCAACTGGGTCGTTGAGATCCTCGTGAGATGGTCGGCATTCTTCAAAACGAAGAGCATCCTCACGCTGCTCACTGCAGTCGCGGTCCTCTTCTTCGGCTTGGTCGTCGGCTGGATCGACCTCATCTGGTGCCTGCTCTTCAAGCACCTCATCTTTGCAAAGACCTGATTATCATAGGGAGGTATGGGTATGAATTTCGATACTTGGTTCCATGGTTTGAATAAGATCGTGCAGATCATCCTTCTGATCATTCCGCTGATCGGCTGGATCATCGACCTGCTCGTCCGTTGGTCGGCATTCATCAGAAAACAGTCTATCGTCAACCTCGTCATGGCGCTCGTCATCACGATCTTCGGCGGATTCTGGATCCTGACCATTCTCGACGCGATCTGGATCTTCCTCAACAACAAGCTCTTCCTCGAAGAGTAATGCAGAAACGCGATCGGCTCCCGATCGAAACACCCGCCCGCGCTTTGCAAAGCGCGGGCGGGTTTTGTTTTTATGGGATTACACCGCGTAAGGATTGGGCTTCATGAGGATCGTAATAAAATCCACGATCACGCCGATAAAGAAGAGCCCCATCGTAAAGAAATAGAGGATCCCCATGCCGATCTTGCCCTCATAGAACTTGTGCCCGCCCACGATGCCAAGGACGATGCACAAGACGAGCGCGACCCACTTGTTGACCATTCTGTGCCCGTAGCCCGCGGCGACCGCCGTGGCGGACGCGGAGGCAGAGCTGTTCGAGACGTTGTTGATGACGATATTTCCGTCTCTTCCGCCCTCCATCTTCTCCACCTGTCTGCCGCATTTCGTGCAGATCACGGCGTCCATCGGGATCTTCTCGCCGCAATATTTACAGAATTTGGTTTCTTCCATTGTTTCAGCCTCCATTCGGTTTATCGCCAATATTATATAGGATTTTTTCCTATATGTCAAGAAATTTATAGAAAAATTCCCTATAATTTTTCCCGATGATGGAAATTTCCAGAATGGTTGGGGAAAACTTGAAAGCGGCGAGGCGGGCAAAGGGGCTCACACAGCGGGAGATCTCCGCCGAACTGAAAAAATATCAGTCCGATTACAGCGAATACGAGACGGGAAAGGTGCAGCTCGACTACGAGAAGATCGTCTATCTCTGCAAGCGGCTCGACATCACGCCGAACGAACTGTTCGGATTCGACGAAACATGAGAATGGGGGCGGCGCTTTCGCGCCGCCCCCCGAAAATATTTTACAGATCAAAGGCGATTGCGGTGATGTCGTCGTCAAACGCGCCGCAGTACTCCGTGAGCGCCGCCTTCAGCTTGCCGATGAACCGCTCCGCCGAGGAGCTGCGCTGCAGGATCGCCTCCACCCGCTCGAGCCCGAACTGTTCGCCCGCGTCGTTGCGGCTCTCGATCACGCCGTCCGTCAGCATCACGAGAATGTTCCCCCGCCGATACTCCATAAAGCGGTCTTCGTAGCCGAAGTCGGGCATCCAATTGGAGACGGGGGGCGCGCTCATCACGATCTCGTCGATCCCCCGCTCGCCCTTGAGCAGGATGGGCGCGTTGTGCCCCGCCACACAGTAGCGGATGCGCTGCGCCTCCGGCTCGATGCGGATCGCCGCCGCCGTGACGTAGGAGCGCTCGTCGAGGTTGAGCTCCTGAAATTTGGCATTCAGCCCGCTCAGCGCGCGGGCAGGCGAACGCTCGGCCTTATCCCAGCCCGCTTTGACGAACGCGGAGAGCATCCCCGCGGAGATCCCCTTCCCCGAGACGTCCGCAAGCAGCGCCATCGTGTCGCCGCCGAGCAGATAGACGTCGGGCAGGTCCCCGCCGATCTCGCGGCAGGGCTCGAACATGAAGGAATAGGGCACGCCGCCGAAGGACTTCGCGGGCGGCAAGAGGCGCTGCTGGATGTCCTGTGCGGAATACATCTCCCGCGCGATCTCCGTTCCGTAGGAATCGTCCACCACGCCGAGGCAATACCTGCCGAGGGGCATGACCTTGAAGCGAAGCGGCACGTTCTCCCCCTCCGCATTGCGCAGCAGAACGAGGCGGAAGGCGTGACCGCCCTGTGCAAATGCCTCTCGGAAGAGGCTGCGCATGGGGCAGTAGGCGCATTTTTCGCTCTTGCCGCAGCCGGATTCGCCGCAACCGATCGCCTCTTTCAGCGTGCCCTTCCCGCGCGACAGGGGGAAGTAATCGCGAAAGGCGCGGTTGCAGTAGCGGACTTTCAGATTCGGCTCCACGACGATCGCCGCCGTCGGAATGCTGTTGAGAATGGACTTATATAAATTCATTTCAGCCTCGATACATGAGAAGATCCCGCCTGAGCGAAGCCCTGAATTCGGGCGCCTCGAAGAGTTCGCCGTCGAATTGGGCGGTCTCCGCTTTTTCGGGGAGGAATTCCGCCTCTTCCACCTCCTCGAAGTGGGAGATGGGGAGCCCGAGCACCTTCCCCCGCATGAGCTTGATGAGTGCGCCCGGGATCTTGAGCGGCTTGGGGCAGTCGACATAGAGCAGTTCGAGCTTGCCGTCGTCGAGAACGGCGGGCGGATTGATTGGAATGCCGCCGCCGAACTGTCTGCCGTTGCAGATGACGGCGAGGAGAAACTTTCCCGTGACTTCCTTGCCGTTCGCCCGCACCGTCATTTTACAGCCGCGGTACTTCATCAGGGAAGCGAGCAGGGAGAAAAAATATTTGCTCCTCGCGGTGAAGAGTTTGCTCCGTTCGCAGCGGAGCAGGATATCGACGTCGATGCCGATCCCCGCGATGTTGAGGCTACGGATCCCGCCGGGGAATTGGATGTAGTCGGTTTGCTTGGGCGTGCCGTTCAGAATGAGATCGAGCGCCGCGATCCCGTTCGGGATCTTCGCGGCGGCGGCGAAGTCGTTCCCCGTGCCCGCGGGAATGAGCCCTAACTTGCAGCGTGCGGGATCGAGGTGGCAGACCACGTCGTTGAGCGTGCCGTCTCCCCCGACCACCACGATGGTGGGATCCTCTTCATGCGAAAAGCCCTCGGCAAGCTCCCCGGCTTCCCCCTTCCGCGCGGTGACGGTGAGATCATATTCCACGCCCGCCGCGCGCAGTTTTGCCTCTGTTTCGTCCAACAGCTTCTTCCGCTTGCCCTTGAGTGGCTTTGCGATCAAATGAAACATCTTTTCCCCCGTAAAAATCCATCTCCATTATACATTATTTTTCATGGGATTGCAATTTTTTTTGAAATGTGGTATATTGTTTTTGTAAAATTTCTTTCGGAGAACACACATGACGGAATTTCTTCCGGAAAATCTGATCAAATTGGCAGACGTCTGTCAACATTCTTTGTATATTGTAGGGGGGAGCGTGCGGGACTTCCTCCTCGGCGATATGCCCGACGGCAAGACCGATTGGGACCTTGCGTCCCCGATGACGGAGGAGGAACTCACGGCAAACGCGGAGGCCTGCGGCTTTGCCGTGAAGTCGGTCTACCGGGCGACGGGCACCGTAAAACTCGAGGACGGGTGCGGAACGCAGTACGAATTTACCCGCTTCCGCTCGGACCGTTATGTGCGGGGGATCCACGCGCCCGCCGAAATCTCCTTCACCGAGGACATCGCGGTAGACGCCCGCAGGCGGGACTTCTGCGCGAACGCGGTGTACTATGACATCAAGCGGCATATGTTCGTCGATCCGCTCGGCGGGATCGGGGACATCGGGCAGCGGATCCTCCGCACCGTCGCGCCCGCGGAGAAAGTGTTCGGCGAAGACGGGCTGAGGCTGATGCGCCTGGCGCGCATCGCGGCGCAGACGGGTTTCTCGCCCGACGGGGAATGCCTTGCGGGCGCAAAGACGCATGCTGCGCTCATCCGCGACATCGTCCCCGAACGCATCTTCGCCGAACTCACCCTTCTGCTGCATGCGGACGGGAAGCGCGGCGATGAAACGGCGCCCTACCGGGGGCTGTGCATTCTCAAAGAGACCGGGGTGCTGAAGGAGATCCTGCCCGAACTCGCCCTCGGAGAGGGTATGGCGCAACGGAGCGACTTCCACGACCATGACGTTCTGGAGCACTCCCTACGATGCGTGCGCTATTCCGAGCCCGGGATCCGCTTTGCGGCGCTCCTGCACGACGTCGGAAAGCCCTTCTGCTTTTTGCGGGACGGCACATTCCATGCCCATCCCGAAGAGGGCGCGCGGATCGCCCGCGAGATCCTCACCCGCTGGAAGGCGCCCAAAAAGCTGACCGAGGAGACCGTTCTGCTCGTGGGGCTGCACATGCGGGACTACAACCTGCAGATGAGGGAGAGCAAGGTGCGGCGGGAGCTCGTGGAGAACTTCGCCCTGCTCGACAAGCTGCTCGCGCTCAAACAGGCCGATTTTTCGGCCTGCAAAGACGACCTCTCTCCCGCGCCCTGCGTGCTGAAGTGGAGAGGAATCCTGCAAAAGATGAAGGACGAGGGATCGCCGCTGTGCCTTTCGGAACTCGCCGTGAACGGAAACGACCTGCTCGGAGCGGGCGTCCCGCCGCAGAGGGTGGGAGACGTGCTCAGGCAACTGCTGCTTCTATGCGCCGTGGACGGGACCCTCAACCGCCGTGAAAAACTGCTCGCCCGCCTGCCCGCCATCGGCGCCGCGGACGGAAAATAACCGAAAAACCCGGGAAAAACGTATGGAAGTCTTGCTCTACATTTCGATCGCGCTGAGCGCGGTCTGCCTCGCCCTGTTGCTCCTTCTGCTCCTTAAAAAGCCCTCCGCCGACCGCGAGGCGCAGGAGCGGCTCCGCGCGCTCGAAAAGCGCATGGAGGAACTCGCCGGGCTCGCCGATTACAGCGCCCGCACGATGGAGAATCTGAACCGCTCCACCGAGGCGCGGCTCACGGAGATCCGCAATACCCTCTCCGAGGACGTCAAATACATGGCGGAGGCGAACGCGCACAATCTCGAGGTCATCCGCCGCACGGTGGACGACAAGCTCACGACCTCCCTCGACGGCAAACTGATGGGCAGCTATGCCCGCATCACCGAGCGGCTCGAGAAGATGTACGAGAGCGTGGGCGAGATGAAGACGCTCTCCGCGAGCGTCGCCGACATCCGCAGAGTCTTTACGAACGTCAAGCTGCGCGGCACCTGGGGGGAGACCCAGCTCGACGCCATTCTGGCGCAGCTCCTCGCACCCGACCAATACCGCCGGAACGTGAAACTCAACCCGCTCGATAACACCCTCGTCGATTTTGCGGTGCTCCTGCCCGCAAAGGACGGCGCGACCTACCTCCCCATCGACAGCAAATTCCCCGTGGAGGAGTATGAGCGGCTGTGCCAATGCTCCGAGCGCTCCGACCGCGACGGCGTGGAACAGGCGAGGAAAAACCTCGAACGGGCAGTGAAACTGCAGGCGGATTCGATCGCGAAGAAATACATTCTGCCCCCGCTGACCACCGATTTCGCCGTCATGTACCTGCCCTCGGAGGCGCTCTATGCCGAGGTGCTCAAGATGACGGGCCTTGCGGACTTTCTGAGGCTGCGCCGCGTGACGGTGTGCGGCCCCACCAACTTCGCCGCCCTGCTCTCCGCCCTGCAGACGGGCTTCCGCACCGCGACGATCGAAAAGCGTTCGGGCGAACTCGCGCGCATGCTCGAACAGTTCCGCGCCGACTTTGCGAAGTTCGCGGAGGGGCTCGAAAAGACGCGGCGGAAACTGCAGGAGGCGCAGGACGCGGTGGATACCGCCGCCAGACAGACGACGACCATCGGAAGAAGGCTCGATTCCTTCCGCGCGATCGCCCCGCCGCCGGACGAAGACGGCCAATGAGCGGTCAGGGGCACGAACGCTATGCGAATTTTTTGCGAAATTTTGATTTTCCGCAAAAAACGCGTTGACTTTACGGCAAAAATATCGTAAAATAATAGAACAAAACCTTGCATGCCCCATTGGCATGCCGAACAGACCGGGAGGTGAAACTATGCAGAAGTACGAAATGCTCATTCTTCTCAACAGTGAGATGACGGAAGAGGCGAGAGACGCAGAACTCGACAAGTTCGCGAAGATCGTCGCCGACATGGGCGGAACCGTCGATTCCCTCGACAAGTGGGGAGTCAAAAAGACGGCTTACCCCATCCGTTTCAAGTCCGAAGCGTTCTATGCGCTGATGACCTTCACTGCAGAAGGAGCCGTCGTTGCCGAGCTCGACCGCGTGGCGGGGATTTCGGCCGACGTCTTACGGCGCGTAATTACAAAGATCGATTAAGCGAGGGCTATCATGAACAAGGTGTTTTTGATCGGGAATCTTACCCGCGATCCCGAACTGACGGAGACCGCCGGCGGCGTAAGCGTCTGCCACTTTGCGATCGCCGTCAACCGGAACTACACTTCCTCCGACGGTGAACGCCAGACCGACTTTTTCAACGTCACCGCTTGGCGCGGACTCGCCGATACCGTTGCACGGTATACCAAAAAAGGCAACAAAGTCGCCGTGACGGGCAGCGTTCAGATCCGCAACTACGAGGATAACCAGGGCGTCCGCCGCACCGCAGTGGACGTGATCGCACAGGACATCGAATTCCTCACGACCAAGAGCGAGAGGTCGGGCGACGATTTCTATGACGCGCCCGCCGCAGCGCCCGCGAGCGCTCCCGCGAAGAAGAAGCCCACTCTGCAGTCGTTTGACGACGACGGCGATATTCCGTTCTGACGGAACAACCAAAATTTTTCAAGGAGATCATCATGGAAGAGAACGAAAACATCACGGAAGAGGTCGAAGCGACCCCCGTTGAAGCCGAAGAGGCCGCGCCTGCAGAAGAAGCGTCCTCCGAGGAGCGCGCGGAGAGAGAGCC
>CANROI010000005.1 GCA_947632165.1 uncultured Clostridia bacterium | reverse complement strand
CAGTCCTCGAGGATATCTTTGAGGAGATCGGTGACGAACTGCTCGTCTTTGAGCTTACTGCCGATCGCCTCCTCTTTCACCTGTTCGACGACGTCCTCCGCCGTCGCGACCCCGACGTCCGAGGAGATCAGAATTTCCTCGAGCTCGTCGTAAAATTCGTCGCCGAGCTTATTTTTCGCGAACAGAAGCCTCAGCTTCGTCGCCACGTTGTCGCGCGTCTTTTTGAGCGCGTCTCTGATTTTTCCGAAAAGCCCCATTCCCGGCCTCCTGTATCGTATTCTTCGGGTCAGGCGACCGTGTCGCCGCCCAAACGCTCCTCCACCTCGGAGAGCTTGACGGAGACGATCTTCGAGACGCCCTTCTCCTCCATCGTCACGCCGAAGAGGATGTCCGCCTCGTTCATCGTCGGCTTTCTGTGCGTGATGACGATGAACTGCGTCTCCTTGCTGAATTTCTTGAGATATTTTGCAAATCTGCCGACGTTCGCCTCGTCGAGCGCCGCCTCGATCTCGTCGAGAATGCAGAACGGCATCGGACGGGACTTCAGGATCGCGAACAGGATCGCGATCGCGGTGAATGCGCGCTCGCCGCCCGAGAGGAGGGAGATCTTCGTGAGCTTTTTGCCCGGCGGGCAGGCGATGATCTCCACGCCCGCGTTCAGAGGGTCGTCGCAGTCGGTATAGTCGAGCTGCATCTCCGCCTTTCCGCCGCCGAAGAGTTCCTTGAAGATCTGCGTAAAGTTGCGGTTGATCTCCTTGAACCCGTCGTCGAACTGCTTCTGCATCGTCGTCTTGAGGTCGTCGAGGACGGTCGACAGATTGGCAATGCCCTTGTCGAGGTCGTCCTTCTGCGTCTGCATCTCCGTATAGCGGGCAAAGAGCTGGTCGTAATCCTCCTCCGCGTTCTGGTTGACAGGCCCGAGCGCCGCGATCTTGCGGCGGAGGGAATTGATGTTGTTGTAGGACTGCGAGAGATCGTAATGTTCGTCGCGGAGGGTGCACGCCGTCTCATATGTAAGCCCGTATGCCTCCTCGATGCGCTGCTTCATGTTCTCGAGGCTGACCTCCGCCTTGGAGATCTCGAGCTCGCTCTCGTGCTTTTTGTCGCCTAAATTCTGCTGCTCGGCGAGCAGCGAGCGCTTGCCGTCCGAGAGCTCGGTCTGGCGCTCCGCGGTCTCCCGCTTTTCGCTCTCCACGCGCGCGATGTTTGCACGGATGGAGGCGACGGCCTTCTGCTCTTCGTCGGTGAGGGCAACTTTCTCCTCGTCCTGCTTGAGCTGTTTGATGAGCGTCTCGGTGCGGGTGATCTCGACGTGCGTCTCGTCCACCTTCGCGAGGAGCTGCTGCTTCTCCTCTTCGAGGCGGCGGAGGGCCTCCTCCTCAGCCTGCCGCGCCGAGGCGAGCGTCGCGCTCTCCACGCGCAGGGACTGCAATTCTTCGCGGAGCTTATCCCGCTCCTCCCTGAGTTTGCCGCTCTCCGCCTGCCGCGCGGCCGCTTCGGCAGCCGCCTCGGAACGGATCTTGTTGAGGATCCCCTCGCTCTCGGCGGAGGAGAGCACCTCGCTCTCGAGATCGCCCACCCGCTTTTCGAGGGTCTCGAGAAGGGCGGTATATTCGGCGCGGTCCCGCTCGGCGTCCGCGATGAGATCGCTCAGCGCGATCTCCTTCTGGGCGAGCGCGGCAAAGTTCGCGGTCTCCTCCTGCACCTTCACGCGGAAGCGCTCGATCTCCGCCTCCGTCTCTTCGCGCTCCTGCTCGCTGCGCTCGATCGCGGCCTGCAGCTTGAGCGCCGTCGCCTCCTTCTTTGCGATCCCCTCTTCGCATTCCTTGATGTGCCGTTCGCCCGCGAGCAGGTTTCCGCTCTCGCGGCGCTTGCTGCCGCCCGTCATGGCGCCGCTCGTCGCGATGATGTCGCCGTCGAGGGTCACAATGCGGAAGGTGCGGGGATATTTCTTGGCGACCGCCGTCGCGTTCGCGATTGTATCGCAGACCAATGTATTTCCGAGCAGATTTTTGATGACGTTGTCGTAATATGCGTCGTACTTCACGAGTTCGTCGGCGAGACCGAGCGCACCCTTTTCGTGCAGTGCGCGGTGGATCTCGCCGCTGTTCGCGTGCGGCCGCATCGCGTCGACGGGCAGAAAAGTGACGATCCCGCCGCCCGTCCGCTTCAGATATTCTATGAGATAGCGGGCGTCGTCCGCCGTCGCCGTGACGAGGTTCTGCATGGCGCCGCCGAACGCCGTCTCGATCGCCACTTCGAAGCGCTGTTCGGTGGACACGATGTCCGCAATGGCGCCCTTGATGCGGCTGCCGAGCGCGGGATCTTTTTTGGCGGTGAGCTGGAGATTGCGCACCGAATCACGGTAGCCGTCGAACCGGTTCTTGAGGTTGCGGTAGAGCTCGAGGTTGTTCGTGAGGTTCGCAACAGACGTTTTGCAGTCGATGAGTTCCTGCGACAGGCGCTGCCCGGCGCGCAGCAGCTCTTTGAGGTTCTCCTGCAACTCCTCCTCTTTTGCGGGCTTGGAATCGAGGAATTCCTCCTTCTCGCGCTTGGACGCGCGGCAGGCCTCGAGCTGGGCGGAATATTCCGCCTTGCGCGCCTCCGTCTTGGCAATCGCGGCACGCACCTCGTCGATGCGCTCGCTCGCGGCCGTCTTCTGCGCGGAGAGGCTGCCCACATTGGCGCGGACGTCCGCCAAATTCTCGACCGAGGTGAGCTCGCTGGCCCGCTTCTCGTCCGAGATCTGTTCGTAGCGCAAGAGCCGCTCGTCCGCCTCCTGCAACTTGCGGGAGAGCTCCGCGCTCCGCTTTTCGGCGCCGAGCGCCCGCTTCTGCGCCTCGTCCCGCTTCTTTTCACTCTGTGCGGAGAGGACGTCGATGTCCTTGGTGCGGCGCAGGGAAAATTCCACCGTCTCCGCCGCGGCGGCGAGCTGGCGCTTATATGCCGCGATCCGCTCGCCGATCAGCCGCGCTTCGCCGCTCTTGTGTTCGAGCCCGACTTCGAATACCCGCAGTTTTTCGTTGAGGGTGCGCAGTTCTTCGTCCTGCGTCGCGGCGCTCTCCCGCGCGGAGAGCTCCTTTTCGTCCACCTCGGAAAGTTCCCCCTCCACGACGGAGAGGCGCGCCTCCGCTTCCGCGATGCGCGTGCGGTGCTTCGCCGTTTCGTGCTCGAAATTTTCGCAGCGGGCAAGATAGGTGTTGACTTCTTCGTATTTGAGATCGGAGGAGTATTCGCGGTACTTCTTCGCCGTTTCCGCCTGCTTTTCGAGGGGTTTGAGCTGTTTTTCCGCCTCGTCCATGCGCTGGACGAACACGGTGAGATTGTCCTTCGCGTTCTCGAGCTTGCGCTCGATCTCGCCCTTCTTCGTCTTGAACTGCATGACGCCCGTCGCCTCTTCGAAGATCGCGCGGCGGTCTTCGGGCTTGGCGTTCATGATCTGTTCGACCTTGCCCTGCCCGATGATGGAATACCCCTCTTTGCCGATGCCCACGCCGTGCAGCAGGGCGACGATGTCCTTGAGGCGGCAGGGCTGCTTGTTGAGGAGATATTCGCTCTCGCCCGAGCGGTAGAGACGGCGGGTCATGGCGACCTCGTCGTACTCGATGTCGAACATGCGGTTCGTGTTGTCGAAGATAAGGGTGACTTCGCAGTAAGAGAGCGCGCGGCGCTCCTGCGTGCCGCTGAAGATGACGTCCTGCATGTTGGAGCCGCGGAGCGTCTTTGCCGACTGCTCGCCGAGCACCCAGCGCACGGCGTCGGCAACGTTGCTCTTGCCGCAGCCGTTCGGTCCGACGATGCAGGTAACGCCGTCGTCGAATTTGATCGAGGTCTTGTCCGCAAACGATTTGAATCCCGCGAGCTGTATTTCCTTAAAATTCATGCCTTACGCTCCGTTAATTTTTCGAGAAGGGAGGCGGCAGCCGCTTGCTCCGCCGCCCGGATGTTCTTGCCTCTGCCTTCGGCGCGCTTGCCGAGCGCACTCACCTGCACGCGGAAGCCACCGTCCTCCTGCACGGGACGGGAATAACTCGGCAGCGAACGCGTGCGCTCCTGCACATATTCCTGCAGACGGGAGATATAGTTCTGCGCCTCGGTAAAGGCGAGGAAGCGCGCCAAAAATGCCCGCGCGGCGTTCAGCCCGCCGTCGAGATAGATCCCGCCGAGGACTGCCTCGAAGAGGTTGCTCGCCGTCTTGCCGCCGACGTTCTCCTTGCCGCCCGAATAGCGCATAAACCGCTTCAGACCGGCCCTGTCGCACGCCGCCTCGAGCGCCTGCTGCGAGACGTACTGCTGCCTCAGTTCGGTGAGCTTGCCCTCGTCCGAACGGGTGTTCCGGTAGAGCGATTCTGTCACGATGAGCTCGAGCACGGCGTCGCCCAAAAACTCGAGCCGCTCGTTGTCTCCGCCCCCGAATGCATTCGAATAGCTCTTGTGGGTCAAAGAGAGCTGCAGAAGCGCCCTGTCGGAGAAGGAGTAGCCGATCGCCTCCTCCGCCGCCGAGAGCATTTCGTCGGAAAAGGTTTCGCCGTTATTCATCTGCCTCTCCGAGGCCGCCGAGCATCCGCTCGATCGTACCGATCAGGTCGTTCCGGTAGGCGTCTACCGCCTGCAGCACGGAGGGCGCGATCGAACTCGCCTTGGAGCTGCCGTGCGATTTTACGACCACCTTTTTAAGCCCCAAAAAGATCGATCCGCCCACTTTGGCGTAGTCGAGCATATCGCGCAGCCTGTTGATCTGCTTTTTTGCGCACAGATAGGCCATCTTGGAGCCTAAATTGCGCTTGAATTCCTGTTTCAGGACGGCGGAAACGGTCTTCCCGCAGCCCTCGATCGCCTTCAGGGCGATGTTTCCCGAGAAGCCGTCCGAGACGGCGACGTCCACGTCGCCGAACATGATGTCCCGCCCCTCGATGTTGCCGACGAAGTCGATCCCCTTGACCTGCTTGAGCAGGGCATGCGCCTCCTGGTGGAGCGTATCGCCCTTGTGCTCCTCGGTGCCGTTCGTCAGAAGCCCGACGCGCGGATGCTCGATCCCGAACGCGGCGCGCGCATAGGCGTCCGCCATCACGCCGAACTGCGCGAGATAGGCGGGCTTGCATTCGGCGTTCGCGCCGCAGTCGCACAGAAGGGTGCAGGAACCGCGCGCGTTGGGGATCCCGGGGCAGAGGGCGGGACGGAGCACTCCCTTGATCCGCCCGATCAGCATCACACCGCCCGTCAGGACGGCGCCCGTGGAGCCGGCGGAGACGAATCCGCCCACTTCCTCATCCTCTTTGAGCCGTTTGAGCCCCACGACGAGCGAACTATCCCGCTTGGAGCGGATCGCGCTCGTGGGCACATCGTCGTTCGTGATCACCTCGCTGCAATGCACGACCTCCACGCGGGAGCGGTCGCACTTGTGCTTTAACAGCTCCTCCTTGATCGCGCTCTCGTTCCCGGTCAGAATGACCGAAAAATCCTCTCTTTGGTTGAGCGCGTCGACCGCGCCCTTGACGATCTCTTTGGGCGCATAGTCGCCCCCCATCGCGTCTACGACGATCTTCAGCATGGGCATCTCCCTGTTTCTTGCATTGGATTTTGTGCCGGATCTCCGCATCGCGGCGAAAATTCGGCGCAAGACAAATTTATACGCATTCAGTATACCATTTTTTCGGGCAAAAGACAAATAAATAAACGCCATTCCGCAAAAAAAAGCGGCCGCGCCGCGCCGCCCCGTGGCAGGTATATTTCGGGGACGGTTGGTCGAAACTGAGGAGGCGTGGGCAAAAAATTCCGGCGCTACATAGAATAGTAACGAGGGAAATCCGATTTGCTCACGAAAGAAGGTGCCGTATGAATGTGAAACGCGGAGAACTCTATTACGCCGATCTCTCCCCCGTGGTGGGGAGCGAGCAGGGCGGCGTGCGTCCTGTGCTCGTCGTGCAGAACGATACGGGCAATAAATATTCCCCCACCGTGATCGCGGCCGCCGTCACAAGCAAGATCCACAAGGCGCGGCTGCCCACCCACATCGAATTGCCGCAGGCGTTCGGGCTTGCCAAAGATTCGGTGATCCTGCTCGAACAGATCCGCACGATCGACAAAAGGCGGCTGATGTCACGCATCGGAGAACTTCCGGCTGCGACCATGTCGCGCGTCAACCGCGCCATCCTCATCAGCTTGGGATTTGCCGACCGTGAAAACCGCTCCTGAAAAGGTCCGTCCCGCCGCTTTCGCGGCGGGACGGTTTTTTCGATTTTATGACGCGCGTTCCGCGCGGCTCGGCATGACACAATGAGAATGCCTTTCTGCTTCCCTGTCATTCGAGGCCCCAAAGTGACCCCGCCTGTGCCTTTTCTGTCATTCCGAGCCCGAAGGGAGAGAGAATCCCCTCGGTCGTTATTGGACAAGGGGATACGCTCCTCCCGCGCTTCGCTTGGTCGTCGGTATGACGGTAAACAGACAGGCGTTCTAAAATTATGTCATGGTGAGCGAAGTCGAACCATCGCCTTGTTTTTATTTTTAATGCTGCGGCGATGGATTCGACACGCCGCTGCGCGGCGGCTCACCATGACAAATTTAGAACGCTCGCGCGCTTCCACAAATCACTGCGCGTTGGAAAACCACGCTTTTCCATAAGCGCACACAATTTGGCAAACCCTTTTGCCTTACTGTCCGATGAAACGAACGAGAGGGTCAAGCAAGTCATGGCGCAAGAGCACTTTTCCTCACGGCGATTGCTTACGACGCGCACGCGCGCCGCTTGCGGCAAGCCACAAGCGAGCAAGCAATCGCGTGAACTTGAGCAAAGAATTTCGTGAACTACTTAGCAGTGGCGCGCCGCGAAGCGGCGCGCCACTATGAACGAGCAAAAAATTGTTCGAAATCACTTTTTACATTTTTCCAAGCAGCTTGAAATCGATGCCCTTCTCGCCGATCTTGATGATCTCCACCTTCACCGTGTCGCCGATGTTGAGCACATCCTCGACCTTTTCCACGCGGCGGTTGGAGAGTTTGGAGATGTGGATCATCCCATCTTTGCCGGGGGCGAACTCGACCCAGGCGCCCATCTCGGACTTGATGCGCACGACCGTGCCGATGAACATATCGCCGACTTCGGGCTCATGCACGATGCTCTCGATGATCGCCTTTGCGCGCTGTGCGCTCTCGGGATCGCCGTAGGAGGCGATGCAGACCGTGCCGTCGTCTTCGATGTCGATCTTGGTGCCCGTCTCCGCAATAATCGAATTGATGACCTTGCCCTGCTTGCCCACGACGTCGCCGATCTTCTCGGGATCGATCATGAAGGAGATGATGCGGGGCGCATACTTCGAGAGCTCGGGCGCCACTTCGGGGATGCAGGCGAGCATCTTGTCCAAAATGAACTGCCTGCCCTCGTTTGCCTGCTCGATCGCCGTGTGCATGATCTCCTCGGAAA
Organism: uncultured Clostridia bacterium; assembly: GCA_947632165.1. GTDB lineage: Bacteria > Bacillota > Clostridia > Christensenellales > Borkfalkiaceae > Gallimonas. The sequence goes on along the minus strand of CANROI010000005.1, from coordinate 15,066 downwards.
TGCCCTTGATCTTGATATCCATCTGGATCGCGGTGATGCCCTTTGTGGTGCCTGCGACCTTGAAGTCCATATCGCCGAGGAAGTCTTCAAGCCCCTGGATATCGGTCATCACGCGAAATTCGCCCGTCTCCTGGTTCTTGATGAGCCCCATCGCGACGCCCGCAACGGGCGCCTTGATCGGCACGCCCGCATCCATGAGCGCCATCGTCGAGCCGCAGACGGAAGCCATCGAGCTCGAGCCGTTCGAAGAGAGAATGTCGTTGACGACTCTGATCGCATAGGGGAACTCTTCTTTGGAGGGGATGACGGGGATGAGCGCGCGCTCCGCAAGGGCGCCGTGCCCGATCTCGCGGCGGCCGGGGCTCCTTAAAGCCTTCGCCTCGCCCGTGCAGTAGCCGGGGAAATTGTATTGGTGCATGTAGCGCTTCTCGGTCTCGTCGTCCAAGCCCTCGAGTTTCTGCGCGGCGGCAAGCATGTCGAGCGTGCAGGTCGTGAGCGTCTGGGTCTGGCCGCGGGTGAATACCGCGGAACCGTGAACGCGCGGCAGAACGTGCTTTTCACACCAGATGGGGCGGATGTCCTTGAGCCCTCTGCCGTCCGGACGGATGCCGAGGTCGAAGATCTTCGCGCGCACCTTCTCCTTGGTGAGGTAGTAGAGGCTGTCTTTGATCTCGCGCTGGTTTTCGGGGTAGATCTCCGCAAAGTGGGCGAGCGTCTCCTCCTCCACCTGCGCCTGGCGCGCCTCGCGCTCCGCGCGGTCGAAGGTCTCGATCGCCCAATCGATCTTTTCGGCGGCAAATCCGCGGACCGCGGCGTCGAGCTCTTCGGGAATGTGATAGAGTTCGATCTCGCGCTTGGGCTTGCCGACCGCGGGGACGATCTCCTCTTCGATCCACTTGCAGATCTTCTCGATCTCGCGCTGGCCGAACATGATCGCGCCGACCATCTCGTCGTTCGTGACTTCGTTTGCGCCCGCCTCAATCATGAGGATCGCGCCCTTCATGCCCGCGAGGTTGAGGTGGATGGTGCTCTTTTCGCGCTGTTCGGCGTCGGGGTTGATGACGTATTCCCCGTCGACGAGCCCGACCACGACCGAGCCCGTGGGCCCCGCCCAGGGGATATCGGAGATGGAGAGCGCGATGGAGGAACCGATCATGGCGAGGGGTTCGGGTGCGACGTCGGGCTCCACGGAGAGCGCCGTCGCGATGACGACCACGTCGTTGAAGAGCCCCTTCGGGAAGAGCGGGCGGAGGGGACGGTCGATGAGGCGGGAAGTGAGGATGGCTTTGTCGCTCGCCCTGCCCTCCCTGCGCTTGAAGCCGCCCGGGATCTTGCCCACGGCATACATCTTCTCTTCATAGTCGACCTGCAGGGGGAAGAAATCCATGCCCTCCCGCGGCGTCGCGGACATGCAGACGGTGACGAGGACCGCCGTTTCGCCGCAGCGCACCACGCAGGCGCCGTTCGCCTGTTCGGCGTATTTCCCGTATTCGACAGTGACCTGCCTGCCCCCTATCATCGTCTTGAATTCTCTGTAATTCGGTGTCATAATGTTTCTTGATTCTCCTTGTTCTTTTTTGTTCTTGCGTCCTGCGGCAACCCTTTGCCGCGGGACAATATACGAAAAAAGAGGGCGGAAAAACCGCCGCTCTCTCCCGGTTCCTTATTTTCTGAGTTCCAAAGCCGCAACGATGGCACGGTAGCGCTCGATATCCTTCGCTTTGAGATAGTCCAAAAGACCGCGGCGTTTGCCGACCATCTTCAGGAGCCCGCGACGGGAGTGATTGTCGTGCTTGTGCAGCTTGAGATGCTCGTTAAGGTGGTTGATCCGCTCGGTGAGGAGCGCGATCTGGACCTCGGGCGAACCCGTGTCGCCCTCATGCTGGGCATACTTTGCGATGATCTCATTCTTTTCCATTTGCGTTTATCCTCCTATGGAAGTATTCGCGTGACGCCAAGAATCACGTGGAGAGCGTCATTCCTCGCGTACGTCTTGATAAGAATACCATATTTTTCGGCGCTTGTAAAGCGATTTGCGCCCTTCGGGCGGTTATTTGCCGAAAAGTTTGTTCTTTTCTTCGATGACCTTGTCTGCCTTTGCAAGATAGGAGGGGATATCCTTGGGGCTGCCCACGCGCTCGATGCGCTCCTCTTTCAAAAACAGCTTCTTCGAGATTGCATTGCTCCCGACCGCGAGGTTATCCGCGATCTCCTCCATCACATCGATGTTGTACACCGACGCATGGCCCTCTTTCGTCCAGCCCACGTTCTCATGCGCGCCCGCCATATACTTCTGCCGGTAGAGATAGTACGGCCCGTAGCCCGCCTTCGTGAGCGCCTCGCGGGAGTAGGCGATCATCCGGGCGAGGTCGTCCTCCGCAAGGAGGGTGACGCGGGGGGATTCCCCTCTCGCCGCGGCGGGCAGATGCTCTTCCTTGAGCTTGGCGCCCTTTTTGAGGCACAGCGTGTGCACCGTGATGTTTTCGGGCGAGAGCGCGGCCGCGCGGTCCACACTGTCGCAAAATTCCTCAAAACTCTCCCCGGTGAGCCCCGCGATGAGGTCGCAGTTGACCGCAAAGGGATAGGGCTTTGCCATTTCGAATGCCTCGTAGAGCTGTGCGCGGGTGTGCTTTCTGCCGATCGCGCGGAGGGTGCGGTCGGAGAACGACTGCGCGTTGATACAGATGCGCGTGACGCCGTATTTTGCGCACAGGTCGAGTTTTTCGGGCGTAAACACGTCCGGACGGCCCGCCTCCACCGTATATTCGCAGCCGTTTGTGCGGAGCGGCGCGATCATCTTAAAGACCTGTTCGAGCTCCTCCGGCTCGAGCACGAAAGGCGTGCCCCCGCCCACATAGACCGACCGGAGGTTCCCGATGAGCGGCTGCGCCGCCCTCAGTTCCCGCCCGAGCGCCTCCAAATAGGCGGGCATATACTGCCGTGTGCCCGAGATCGGTGCTGTGATGAACGAGCAATAGGTGCATTTGCTCGGGCAAAACGGAAGGGAGACGTAGAGGTCGAGGTTCCCCTCCCGCCGTTCGTAGATCCCCCGCTGTCCCTCGAGCACCCGCCCGACCAGCCCGATGTTCTCTTCGGAGACTTCGAGCGTTCTCAGAAAGGCGCGGTAGTCCTCCCCGCGCGCGAGCGCGGCATAGGCGAGCCGCGTGGGGCGGATGCCCGTCAATGATCCCCAGGGGAGCTTTTTTTGCATGAGACCGGAGAGGAGCTTATAGAGCCCCAACTTCGCATAGCGCTTTGTGAGGCTCTTTTCGTCCTCCCCCGTGGGGAGATCCTCGAAGGAGTGGACCGCTTGTCCGATCCGGAAGACGTTGCAAAACTTCCCGCCGGGAGAGCGGGAAGCGGTATGCATAAGATCGAGTTCCTCCGCGCCCGGGAAGAGGCGCATCACGTCCATCAGCTCGGGCAGGAGCCATGCGGGATCACATGTCAGCATTGCATCCACCTGTTGTACTTTTTTTCGAATGCGATCGTCGTGTTCGCGCCGTGCCCCGGATAGACGGGGCAATCGCCGTCGATCGTGGAGAGCCGCTGCAGGCTCTTTTTCAGCGCCTCTTCGCTGCCCGTGGGGAAGTCCGTCCTGCCCACATCCCCGCGGAAGAGGGTATCGCCCGTAAAGAGTGCCCGCTCGGGCGCGCCCTCTTTGGAGTCGGCAAGGACGATGAAGCTCGCACTGCCCGCCGTGTGCCCCGGCGTCGCAAGCACAAAAAAGCGCATCCAGCACAGCTCGAGCTCCTCACCGTCCGTAAACGTGAAGTCGATCGTAAAGGGCGGCGTCGTGCCGTTGCCGAGATTCTGCCGGAGCGCGATCTCTTCCTCCCCCTTGAGACAACCGATCTTTGCGCCCGCGCGCTGCAGCGCCGCGCATCCGCCCGTGTGGTCGAAATGCCCGTGGGTGAGCAGGACATAGCGCACATTGAGCCCCTGCTGGGCGGCGTCGATGAATACGCGCGGCTGGGCGGCATCGATCGCAACGGCATTCATGCCGTCAGCGGTGAGCAGATAGGTATTTGCGGCGAACCCCTTGGGGGAAATTTTGATGATGTCCATGATCGTCCCCGCGCCCCTCGGCGCTCAGTTGCTGTTTCTCCGCACGTCGAAGATCTTCGCGTGGGATTTGATCTTTTTGATGAGCACCTCGACGTCCTGGCGGTTGGTGAGCGTGACCGTGACGTCGATGATGGCGTTTTCGTTTTTATCGTATCTGCCGTTGATGGAGGTGATCCCGAGCTTCATCTCCGAAACGCTGCCCGAGATCGCGGCGAGCGCAGCGCCCTGTTCTGCCGCTGTGACGACGATCGCCGCCTTGAAGCGCGCGCCGCCCTCCTCCGCGACCCATTCCGCGGGCTGGAGGCGCTCCGCCTCGACGCAGCGCATGTTCGGGCAGTCCTTCCGATGGATCACGATCCCGCGGCCGCGCGTGACGAAGCCGACGATCTCGTCTCCGGGGACGGGCGAACAACAGCCCGCAAAGGAGACGAGGAGCCCGGAAGTGCCGTTCACCGTCACGGCGCCCTGCTTGAGCTTGCCGTGGAATTCCTGCTGGACGACGGGCTGCGGCACCTCGCGGCGGAAATAGTCGATGAGCTTGAAGATGACCTGGTTGGTGGATACCGCCCCGTAGCCGATGGAGGCGAACATCTCGTCCATGTTGGCAAAGGCGAGCTTTTCCGAGACTTTCCTGAAGCTCTCGTCGGTGAGGATATCCGCAAGCGCATAGCCCCGCTTCTTCGCCGCCTCTTCGAGCATGCTCCGCCCGAGCTTGATGTTGTCCTCCTTCATCGCCTTCTTGAAGAACGCCTTGATCTTCGCCTTCGCGGACGAAGATTTCACGATCTTAAGCCAATCGCGGGAGGGCCCTTTCGACCCGGGCGAGGTGATGATCTCAACGACGTCGCCGATGGAGAGGGTGGAGCCGAGCGGCACGATCTTTCCGTTGACCTTCGCGCCCGTGCACTTATTGCCCACCTCCGAGTGGATGGCGTAGGCAAAGTCGATGGGCGTCGCGTCCGTCGGCAGCGAGATGACCTTCCCCTGCGGCGTAAACACGAGCAGCTCTTCGCTGTACAGGTCCCCCTTCACCGTGTCCATGAACTCCTTGGAGTCCTTGAGCGCGCCCTGCCACTCCATTGCCTCGCGGATCCAGGCGATCCGCGCGTCGAGCGAGGTCTCCTCCGAGCGCTGTTCCTTGTACTTCCAATGCGCCGCGATGCCGTATTCCGCCGTGCGGTGCATCTCCTCGGTGCGGATCTGGATCTCGAAGGGCTGGCCGAAGTTCGTGACGACGGTCGTATGGAGGGATTGGTAGAGGTTGGGTTTGGGCGTTGCGATATAGTCTTTGATGCGCCCCGGAATGGGCTTCCACTTCTTGTGGATCTTGCCGAGCACTTCGTAGCACTCGTCCACCGTGGCGACGATGACGCGGACGGCCGTCAGATCGTAGATCTGGTCGAGCGTCTTGCCCTTGGTGGTCATCTTTTTATAGATGGAATAGAAATGTTTGGGGCGGCCGAACACCTCGCCGCGGATGCCCGATTCGGTGAGAATGCCGTTAATCTCCTCGACTACGAAGTCGACGAAGCGGTTGCGCTCCTCCAATTTCTGATGGATGTTCGCAACGAGGAACTCGAACGCCTCCGGATCGAGATATTTGAGGCAGAGGTCCTCGAGCTCGCACTTGATCTGCGAAATACCGAGCCTGCCCGCGATCGGCGCATAGATATCGAGCGTCTCCTGCGCCATCTTCTTCTGCCGCTCCTCCGAGAGGTAGTTGAGCGAGCGCATGTTGTGCAGACGGTCGGCAAGTTTGATGATGATCACGCGGATGTCCTTCGCCATCGCGACGAAGATCTTGCGGAAGTTCTCCGCCTCCTCTTCCTCCTGCGATTTGAAGACGATGCGGTCGAGCTTGGTCACGCCCGAGACAAGGGAGAGCACCTCGTCGCCGAATTCCCGGCGGATCTCCTCCTCGGTATGGGGCGTATCCTCGATGACATCGTGCAGGAGCGCGCCCGCGACCGTCGCCGTATCCAGCCCGAGGTCGACCAAGATCTCCGCGACCGCGCAGGGGTGGATGAAGTACGGCTCGCCCGACGCCCGCTTCTGGTTCGCGTGCGCCTCCTTGGCGAAGTCGTAGGCACGGAGGAGCATATCCCGCCCCTCGCCCGTATAAAATTCGTAGATCTTCATCAGGATCGGTTCCATTGCATCACCAAAAAATCTTTCCCGGACGGCAGTTATCCCTTTTCGCCGAGCGCGACCGCGCGCGCATAGATGGGCGAATTCATGAGGTCGGTCCGCTTTCCGCGCACGATGCGCAGCCTGCTCCGCGAACAATCGACGAGTCCGAGCTCCTCGAATACCGCAAGGGCGAACACGAAGAGGCGCGGATCGAAGCCGAGCGCATGCAGCATGCGCGCGGTCTCCGCATAGGTCTCGCCCACCGCGCGGCCCTCGGCCTCCCGGAGCGCCGCAAATACCCGCGCGAGGGAGTCCCGCGAGAGATCGAGCCCGGTCAGTTTCTGCCAGCTCGCCCGCTCCGAATTGGCGAAGAGTCGGGCGTTGCCCGTCTTCTGCGGGACCCCCGTGGGAGTCTCCAGAAAGACGATTTCGCGATAGGCGGAAAGATCGCAGTCCCGCCCCGGCGCGAGCAGTACGGCGTTGCGCACGCTGCCCGAGGACAGGCGGTAGACCTCATGCGGGAGCGCCCCGAGCGAGGGAAAGCGCGCAAGGCTCTCCCGCTCTTCGGCGATCACGCAGAGCCCGTAGGCACATTCCGCGTCCTTTCGGGCGATGAGGGCGTCCGTCTCCGCCTCGGTGAGAGATTCGGTGGGGACCGCCTCCGCCGACAGGGCGCGCACCGTCTCTTCAAAGCCGTCGAGCGAGCTCTCGCTTCCGCTTGCGCCCTCATAGACGACCGCACGGATGAACCCCTTCAGGCTCTCCTTGCCGCGGAATTTCGAGAGATTGCATTCAAAGACGATCTCTTTCTCGACGTCGCTTCTGAGGAGCCGCAGCTCCTCGGCGCCGCTGAAATACATGAACTCCATGCTCCCGCCCGGGACGGTAACATGGGGCGACATGGGCTTTAAGAGCGAGGCGTCGAGCTTGCCCGCCCGCATGAAGAAGAGCGGACGGCGGTTGCCCACGCCGTAGGGTTCGAAGCGGTTGAGCTCCAGCGCGAGCTGCCGCGGGAACTCCTCAAGTTCCTCGCAGACGCTCACCGTGGGAATGAAGTCCTCCCGCGAATAGTGGCTGCCGATAAAGCGGTTGAGCGCCTCTTTGAGCGGCCCGAAGTTCTCTTCTTTGACGTTGACCCCCGCCGCCTGCGAGTGGCCGCCGAATTCCTCGATGTATTGTCCGCAGGCGCGCAGCGCTTCGAAGATATTCACGCATGCGATGCTCCTGGCGCTGCCGCGGAGCATGTTTCCCCGCCGCACGAACAGAATGGCGGGGCGGGCATATGCCTCCACGATGCGCGCGGCGACGATCCCGATGAGCCCCGCGTTCCAATCTTCGCCGACGAGCATGATGACGTTGCCGTATGCGCCCTGCGCCTCGATCTCTTTCCGCGCCTTCTCGTAGAGCTCGTCGCCCAGTTGCTGGCGTTCGAGATTATAGGCGTTGAGTTTGGCGGCGAGCTCGAAGATCTCCGCTTCGTCGTCCGAAATGAAGAGTTTGAGCGCCGCATAGGTGTCCCCCATCCGGCCCGCCGCGTTGACGCGGGGCACCAGCGTAAACGCCAGCGTCTGCGCCGTGATCTCCGTCTGTTTGCCGAGGAGCGCCGCAAATGCGGGCCGCGGGCTCTCTTCGATGAGCCTGAGTCCCTCCGATACAATGTCGCGGTTCTCCCCGAGCAGCGGAACGCTGTCCGCGACCGTGGAGAGCGCGCAGAAGTCGAGGAGCCCGTTCGCCCGCTCGCCGAGGAGCGCCGTTGCCAGCTTGAAGGCGACGCCCGCGCCGCAGAGATTGTCGTAGGGATAATCGTCCTTCAGTTTGGGATTGATACAGATACAGTCGGGCAGGATCTCGGGAAGTTCATGATGGTCAGTGACGATCACGAGCGCGCCCTGCTCCTTGATATATTCCACCTCGCGGCTGCAGGAGATCCCGCAATCCACCGTGAGGATGAGGTCGGGCAGAAATTCGTCGAAAATGCGGTCGATCGCGGCGATGCTCAGCCCGTACCCCTCTTCGCGTTCGGGCACATAGAGATAGGGCTCGATGCCGAACGCCTTCAGGGCGCGGTACATGATCGCCGAGGCCCCGATCCCGTCGGCGTCGTAGTCGCCGAACACGGCGACCCGCCACTCCTCCTCCTTCGCGCGGCGGAGCAGGGCGACCGCCTCTTCCATGCCGCTCATGAGATAGGGAGAGAGGAAATTTTCCCGCGAAGGGTTCAGAAAACGCCGCATCTTCTCCTCCGTGTCCATGCCGCGGGCATAGAGGATCCTTGCCGCGATCTCGGTGATGCCGAGCGCGGCGGAGAGGGTGCGTACGGTCTTGAGTTGTTCGGGCGAAAAATCGTATTCGTGAACGAGTTTTTTCACGGGTACCTCTTCGATAGCAAAAAACGGCGGAATTTTTTCCCGCCGTTTCTCTGTTTTTATCAATCGTTTATTCTGCTTGCGCGGAATCCGCCTTCTTCTTGCCTACGTAGCGTTTCTGCTTGGTCTTGATGCGATCGAATTTAGCCTTGATGGGCGCATACACCGCGGGCGCGAGCAACAACGACGAGTAAAGGCTCGCGGCGAGGGGAATGAGCGCGGGAAGCATGAACAGGCGCAGCCCTTCCGTCGCGATGGCGCCGAAGAGAATGAGCATTGCTGCAAATGCGGCCGCAATGAAGAGCACCGCCGTCAAAGAGCCTGCGCACGATTCCTCCACCGCCTCCTCTGCGGAAAGCGGCGCAAACGAGGGATCTTTGAAGTCCTCGCGCATCTTTGCACTGCGGACGATCCAGAGGATCAGCGAGAACGCGACCGCCAGCCCTGCGAACAGGAGGGGCGTATAGGGATAGACGGGGATCCGCACGATGGCGAGCAGTGCAAGCGCAAAGAGCGAGTCGTGCACGCAGCTCACGAGGCCCGCAAGCGCGCTGTCGATCCCGAAGCGGAACCCGATGTAGACGAGCGCGACGATCGCGCCGACGCCGAGCGCGATCGCGCCGCGCCAGGTCGCCTCATAGAAGTTCTCGCCGCTGATCAGATGAAAGCTGACAGACGCCTCGGCAGTCGTGCTGAAGTCCGTATCCGAATCGATCTTGGAAGAGATCGCGCTCACCGCGGAAGCGAGCGAGCTCTCGGCGACGTCGCCGTCGAACGTATACACCAGAAGATAGTTGCGGGTGCTGCCCAGCGTGTTGGGGTCGCGCTCTTCGGAGACGCTCGAAAGTTTATAGCCGAGCCCGGCGGACTTGAAGGCGTCCTCGCAGAAGTTCTGCAACGTTTCCTGTTTATAGAGCGCGTCGAACTTGACCTCTACGGAAGCCGAGGATGTGGCAAAGTTGAAGCCGAGCAGGGCATAGAGAATAATCCCCGCAATGATCACGACCGCGGAGATCGCGATCCAGATCGGCAATTTTTTTACAGAGTGAAAACGTTTAGTCATCGTCTTCGACCTCCTCTCTCTTGAAGTGGCAGAACTGCGCGGGGCTCTTGGCAAACGGCATGGTGATGTACCACAGGAAGCGGTTCACCGCGAGCGAACAGAGCGCGGAGATCGCGGTCCCGAACAGGAGCACGAGCGCGAACGCCTGCAGCTCGGTGAGGGCGATCAGATAGGTGAGAAGCGCAACGATGAGCAGAACGACATGTGCGTCGAGAATGGACAGGAAGCACTTCTTATAGCCCGTCTTGACCGAGGATTCCATCGTCTTGCCCGTTGCGAACTCTTTGCGCGCATACTCATAGGAGATCGCGTCGCTCACGCACAGGAGGATGGAGGAGACCGCAAGCGCGGCGATCGTGCCGACGCTCCACTCGAGCGGGATCGCCCAGACGGTTAGCGTGAGCGCGATCAGATAGACGAGATAGGTGAGGATGTGCGAGAACCCGAGCCGGCGGTAACGGATCAGGAAATATGCCACCATCGCGGCGAAGCATACGCCGAACGCGATGTAGGCGAAGGTGAGCGCATTGTCGCCGAAGGAGGCGGGCATGCGATAGATCTCGCCCTGGTTGATCTTGAGTTCGATATCCGAACTGTACTTGACTGCGGTATCGATGACCGCCGCGATGACCGCCGCGGAATCGGCGGTGTAGCTCGTGCTGCTCACGATGAGTTCGGGCTGGTTGAGCTCGGACTCGATGCCCTCAAGCGCGACGACCTGCTCTTCCCCTACCATGACATAGAGGCTGCCCGTGCTCTCGGAAGTGGCCGCGGAGGTCGCGGAGGCGACGAGGCGCTGCCCCTCTTCCGTGAAGGCGATGGACACATACTCGGTATTGCCCGAGGAGCGGGTGCCGGCGCCCTTGATATACGAGGTGATCGGCTTGGCGTTGGAGCCCGTCTTGGGGAATACGATGGTCGCGCTCGAAGAATCGGAGCCGTAACGCACCGTTACGTCGCCCATGTAGGAGAAATAGAGGAAGGCGACCGCCGTCGAAGAGCTCGTTGCGGGAAGGGAGACCGTGACCGTATAGTCGTCGCGCACCTCGAGCTTCATGCCCTGCTGATGGATGCGCTCGAACCGCTCCTTGAGGATCGCAAGACGATCGGCAAAGGCTTCCTTGAACTTCGCGCTCGGCTCGTTGCCGCCGTCGCAGACGGTGTCCTTGTTGAGGTAGATCGCGCCGCCCTTGTACTGAACATACTGTTTTTCGTAATCTTTGTTGTCGGACTCCGTTCTGTCCGCCGTGTTATCTTCGTATTCTTTGCGCGAGATCACGCCCTCGGGATAGAACACAACGGTATAGCTGCCGCCGACGTAAGCCGGATCGGATCCGCCGAACTGATAGCCGCCGAGGTCGGAACTCTTGTTGGTCCAGTTGATGATCGGATTGTAAAACGAGAGCGTTTTACCCTCCTCGTCCCATCCCACCGGGAACGGAACAAAGCATACTACGCATAAAACGGCGATCAAGATCGTGATGAGCGTCAAGCATATCGCCGATTTTATCTTACCCATTGCTGCCTCCTGTCAAAAGAAATCTTCCGTAAAAAATCGTCCGGAAAATTCCGTCTTTTTTCATTATATATATTTCGGGCTTGTCCGTCAAGCCGAATTGCGTCCGAATTTTGTTTTTTCTTTTAATTTTCCCGTGATTTGCGCTCCGCCACGATGTGCATTGCGCATTCCACCCGCTTTTTCATCATGGCGCAGGTCATGGGATAGGGCTCTTCGATGTTCCCGCAATAGTGATAGTTGTTCGCGCTGCATCCGCCCGAGCAGATGAACTTTGCAAAGCAATCGCTGCACTTGCTGCGCGTGAACAGGCAGCTTTCCGCGAACGTTTCGCGGAGCGCGCCGTCGATCTTCCCCTCGAACACATTGCCCATCCGCCACTTCGGATCCCCCGCGAACTGATGGCAGGGATACAGATCGCCATTGGGCACGACGGAGAAGTACTCGTTCCCCGCGCCGCACGCGGAGACCCGCTTTTCGAGGCAGGGCCCTCCCTCGAGGTCGACGTTGAAATGGAAGAAATTGAAGCCTCTCCCCTCCGCCTCGCGCCTGAGATATTCGTCGCAGAGCCGCTCGTACTCCCTTTCGATCGCGGGCAGATGCTCCTCTCTGATCTGAAGTTCGGGGATATCGGTCACGACGGGTTCCATCGAGATGGAGTCGAAGCCCTGGTCGGCGAGGAACAGAACGTCGTTTGCAAAGTCGAGATTCTTCGCCGTGAAGGTGCCGCGCACATAGTAATGCTTGTCCCCGCGCAGCCGCACGAATTTTTTGATCTTGTCGATGACGAGCGCGTAGCTGCCCTTCCCGTTGACGGTCTTTCTGACGGCGTCGTGCACTTCGGGACGCCCGTCGAGCGAGAGCACGACGTTCTCCATCTCCTCGTTCAAAAATGCGATGGTCTCATCGTCGAGCAAAAGGCCGTTGGTCGTCGTCGTGAAGAGGAAGCGCTTGCCGAGCTTTTCCGCCTCGCGCTTCGCATAGCGGACCGTCTCCTTGACGACGCCGAGGTTCATGAGCGGTTCGCCGCCGAAGAAGTCCACCTCGAGCACCCGCCTTTCCCCGCTCTCTCTGAGGAGGAAGTCGATCGCGGCTTTCGCCGTTTCGAGGCTCATCACTTCGCGCACGGAGTGATAGGCGCCCTCATCCGCAAAACAGTATTTACAGCGCAGGTTGCAATCGTGGGAGACGTGCAGGCACAGCGCCTTTGCATGCCGGCTCTTGATGGGGCGCGCGCAAGTCTCCTCCTTGCCGAGCAACCCTTCCGCCCGCAGCGCGGAGATCTGGGCAAGCTCCTCTTCGGAGAGCTGAGAAGGCTCGCCCGAAAGATAGCGCGCCGTCTTCTCGTCGCACTCGTGCAGGGAGCCGCTACCCGTGTCGTAGATGTATCTCTTGTCGTGATAGGCGAAAATGTGAAGCATGGTTTGTCCTCTCTCCCCCGGCGCGGCGCGCGGCGGGGGCAGATAACGGCAGTAGGGAGCAACGCCAACGTTGCTCCCCGAAAGATTGTCTGAAATAAATTACTTTCTCTCGATCTTTTGTTCTCTGGTGACGCGCTCGCAGGATTGGTTCCCGACCGTGCAGCTGGTTTTGCAGGCGGATTGGCAGGTGCTTCTGCATTCGCCGCAACCGGTTACTTTTCTTTCCGCGGGTTTTGCAATCGTCTTGATCATAACTATCTCCCGTAAATGTTTTTTTATATTATACAACTCCGCGCGGAAAATAGCAACTGTTTTTTCACTCTTTCCGCAATTTCCCGCCGCAAAGAGCCCCCAACCCGCCGCAAAGCGCGCCGAGTACGAGCTCCAACGGGAAATAGAAGGTGAGATGAAAGCCGCCGATCGCCCCGAAGAGAAGCGTGGTGAAAATGAGGGACAGGATCCCCGCCGCCGCGCCCTTGAAGAGGGCGCGCTCCCGCCGCACGAAGAGGAGAGAGAAGAGGAAGATCCCCGCCCCCTTAAGAATTTGGTTGACGATGAGGATCGTGAGTTCGGTGGGCGCGTATGCCCGCACGAACACCGCGAACAGCGCGAGCGCAAAGAGCGAAAAGACCGTTGTGCAGAGCGCGGCGAGCAGTGTTTCCGCCGCCGCCCGCTTCCAGAAATGTTCCATGAAGTACCTCCTCGTCCGTAAGATATGCGCCGCGGTTCCGCTTTATGCGTCGCCGGGCCTTACGGGCGGCAGGGAGACCGAAGGAGTTTACTAAGAGGTAAATGACCCGAGAAAAGCGGAGCTCGACACCGTATTGCGAAGTTTATAAAAACAAGCAGGCGGCGCACTGTAGTGCGCCGCCGCATTCATTTTTACTTGACGCTCGCCGGGCTTACTTCGTCTCGGCGTCGTCCTCTTTTTTCTCTTCCGGCTTTTCTTCCTTTGCGGGCTCCTCATGTTCGGGGACCTGAGGCTTCGCGTTGGGATTCTTGGCAGCCTTCGCCGCCGCCTTTGCGGCCTCCGCCTCTTCGCGCGCGATCTGCGTCGGGCCCTTGGCGTCCGTCTGGGCGATGAGCTCCTTGTCCATCTTAATGTAGGACTTGCCCGACTTCTCGCTGCCCGTCTCGAGAATGACCGTGTTGTCGTCGCAGACTTCGACGACGATGCCGCAGATGCCGCCCGCCGTCTTTACCTTGTTGCCGGGGCCGATCGCTTCGAGCTGCTCGACATACTCCTTCTGACGTTCCTTATTTTTTCTGCCGGAAAAGAACCATACCGCGATCAATGCGACCACGATCACCGCAAGAAGCACGTAGATCAACCAATTGTTCGGGGGATTCGTAGTGCCGCTTTCCGTAGCGCTGTCTGCCAACAAATACCAAAACATAGCTGTATTTCTCCTTATTTTCCTCTTGTGTATTCATGATACTTTTTTTTGCCCGAATTTGCAAGCGATTTTGAGGCAATTTTTCCCTCAGTGAGAAAAAAAGCGCAAAAAACGGGCGTTTATCCGCGCGGATTTTCCTGCTTTTTGTAAAATTCCCGTGCGAACTCGCGCACATATCCGCCGAGGATGCTCTCTCTGAGCCCCTTCATCAGCCGGTGCAGATAGGAAATGTTGTGCAGAGAGAGGAGCATGCCGCCCGTCATCTCTCCCACGTTGACCATGTGGCGGAGATAGGCCTTGGTGTAATGGCGGCAGCAATAGCAGTCGCATTCGGGGTCGAGCGGCGTGAAATCCTCCTTATATGCGCCGTTGCGCACGACGATCTTCCCCCGCGAAGTGAGCGCCGTTCCGTTGCGCGCGACGCGCGTCGCGAGCACGCAGTCGAACATATCGATGCCGCGCATCACGCCCTCGACGAGGCAATCGGGCGAGCCGACCCCCATCAGATAGCGGGGCACGTCCTCGGGAAGGCGGGGCTGCAAAAAGTCGAGGAGCTCGTACATCCTCGGCTTGGGTTCCCCCACCGACAGTCCGCCGATCGCGATCCCGTGTTTAACATACGGCAGACAGCGGGAGAGGCTCTCCGCCCGCAGTTCCTCGTAGAAATTCCCCTGCACGATGGGAAAGAGCGCCTGTTCCTCGTTCCGATGGACGGCATGGCAGCGCTCGAGCCAGCGGGAGGTGCGCTCCATCGCCTCCTTCGCCTGCTCGAAGGTGTAGCCGTATTCGCTGCATTCGTCGAACGCCATGATGATGTCCGAGCCCAAATTGTGCTGGATCTCCATCGCCTTTTCGGGTGTGAAGGTGTGGTAGCTCCCGTCGACATGGGAGGAAAACGTGACGCCGTCGTCGGTGATCTTGTTGAGCTTCGCGAGCGAAAACACCTGGAATCCGCCGCTGTCCGTGAGAATGGGCCGATCCCAATTCATGAACTTGTGCAGCCCTCCCGCCCGCGCGATGAGCTCGTCGCCCGGGCGCATATAGAGGTGATAGGTGTTGGAGAGAATGATCTGCGAGCCGATCTGTTTCAAGGTATCGGGAAGGA
>CANROI010000004.1 GCA_947632165.1 uncultured Clostridia bacterium | reverse complement strand
CCTCCTCCGGCCGCTCGTCGATCAAAAGCACGATGAGGGAGATATCCCTGTGATGGTCGGCGATCGCGCGGGCGATATCTTTGAGAAGGGTCGTCTTGCCCGCCTTGGGCGGGGCGATGATGAGGGCGCGCTGGCCCTTGCCGATGGGCGCGAACAGGTCGAGAATGCGCAGGGAGATCTGGTTGTTCCCCTCCGAGAGCTTGATCTTTTCGTTCGCATAGCATGCTGTGAGCGCATCGAAGAAGGGACGGTTCTCGTATACCCCGACGGGGAGCCCGTTGACGGAGAGCACCTCGCCGATCGCCGCGGAATCGTTCTTCTGGCGGGGACGGACATTGCAGGCCACGAAGTCCCCTTCCCTGAGCTTCAGGGAATGGATGAGGGGCGCGGCGATAAAAACGTCGTTGCCGTTGGTCGGCTGGCAGTTCTTCGCGCGGAGGAAGCCGTAGCCGCTCTGCATGATCTCGAGAATGCCCGTATAGACAGGCTGATCAAAGAAGCTCTTGACGGGTTCGGGCGAAGCGACCTGCAGCATCTTCTGCGGCTGTTCGCGTTCGCCGGAACGGCGGATCTCGGCGAGTTTGAGCATGATCGAAGGGTCGAGGTAGCTCTGCTTGACGGGAGCGCCGCGGCCCGAACGGGGCACGGGCTGCTGCCGGCCCATGAGGATATCCGTGATGGCGTCAATGAGTTCGGGTTTGTTCCCGACGCGCGTCGTGGGCACCCCCTGGTTCCGCCCGAGGATGCGCAGCACCGTCAGCGGCAATGTTTCGAGATATTCGCGATACTTTCCTTCGAGAATTTCAGAATTTTCCATTATTTTGACCTCTCCATGCAAATGATTCTACGTTTTTCCGCGGACGGCAGCAGTTCGATCTCCCCCTTAAGGCGCTCCGCGCCGCCCATCAGTTTCAAAAACGGCTCCACGCCCCCGATATCGACCGTGAGTCCCCGCACATGATAATGCATCGGGATGACGATTGAAGGATCGATCGCTTCGACGTATTTCTTTGCCTCCGCCGCGTCGATCGTGTAGTTCCCGCCGACGGGAATGAGCAGGACGTCCGCCGGCCCGATCGCCTGCACCGTCTCGGGCGAGCAGGGCTCCCCGAGATCGCCGAGATGGCAAACCCTAAGCCCGTCGATCAGAAAGCGGAAGATAAGATTTTTTCCCCGCTTGGCGCCGTGCACTTCGTCGTGGAAGCGCTCCACCGCCGAAACAGAGATGTCCGCAACGGAATATTCCCCCGCCTCGGACAGCACCAGCGGCGCAGAGACGGCGCCCACATTGCAATGATCGTAGTGGCGGTGACTCACGGTCACCGCGTCGGCCTCGATACAGGGCATGGAAAAACCAACCTCTCCATACGGATCGGTCACGATCTTCGTTCCCTTCTTCGAAGTGAGCAGGAAGGACGAATGTCCGAGATATTGTATTTTCATGGAACCTCCAGTCAAGCGGCGACCGCCACAATAGATAAAAAGCCGAAACTCAAACGCAGATAAAATGCCGTAAAAATCGCTGAACTTTTTCTGATACCATTATAGAACAAAACGCGGCATTTGTAAAGGGGAAATCGGTAAATTCCCCGTCGGAAAAGAAAATAATTTTTCTGCAATTTTTGAGCTATTATGTCTGACATAGTATTGGGTATGCGTGACATAATACTTCGCAAAACGCCGATTTTTTACAAATAACCCATCGATCCGTTGGATTTTAGCGCTTTTCTGCGCGATTTCCAATCGGGAAGCACCTCCTCCACCACCTTCCAGAAGGCGGGGCTGTGATCAAATACGACGGTATGCGAAAGCTCGTGCACCGCAACGTATTCGCACAGCGCGGGCGGCAAAAATGCCACGCGGAAGGAGTAGGCGATCATCCCCTCTTTGTTGCAGGAACCCCATCTTCCGCGGGCGGAGGAGATCCTGACGCCTGCATGGCGGAAGCCGTAGGTGCGCGCGATGCGGTCGGTGAGGATGCGCATCACCTCGAGCGAAAAGCGCTTCAGAAAGCGTGTGAGCGCCTCTTCCCTCCCCGCTTCGGGCAGATACAAGACGGTGCCCTTCACGCCCGTGCGGCCGCTTGCGAGCGTATACTGCGTGCCGAAGAGAACGACGCGGGCGCCGTCGCTCAGATCGAGCTTCGGGCGGGCGTTCGCCTCCGCCACCTTTTTTTGAAGCCAGGCGGAATGCTTTTCGACAAAGGAACCGATATATTCCGCGCTCAAAGTGAGCGGGGCGCGGACGACGACCTCCCCCTCCCGCGAGACGCAAAGAGAGAGCGTTTTGCGCCGACTCCGCACGATCCGATATCCCTCGATTGCCATGCTTCCATTATACCACGGCAGCTTTTTTAAGTCAATCGTTTGACCTTTTTTCATGCATTTGATATACTGTAGGTATGAATTCCGTCCTGATCGAACCGCTCAAAACCCGAAATGTCTGTGTCACCGTTCCCGCCTCGAAGAGCATTTTGAGCCGTGCGCTGCTACTTTCCGCCTTTACCGAGGGCGAAACGCGCCTGACCGGCTGTTCCTCTTTCGGGCAGGACACCCAAGATTTACTCTCTTGTCTTGAGGCGCTCGGGATCCGTACGCACGCCGAGGGCGACGAAGTGACCGTCTTCGGAACGCGCGATTTTCGGCGTTCCGCCACCTTGAACGTCGGCAGCGCGGGCACTGCGGCGCGCTTTCTGACGGCGATCCTCGCATTTGCGGGCGGCGAGTACGAATTGCAAGCCTCCCCGCAGATGTCCCGCCGTCCGATGGACGTGCTGGACGCGCTGACAGCCGCGGGCGCCGACGTAAGATTCCTCGGCGAGGAGGGGCACTTCCCCTTCCGGCTGCGCTCGCAGGGAATCCGGGCGGAGCGGCTCACCGTGGATACGGACGTGAGCACGCAGTATGCAAGCGGGATCCTGCTGGCCGCCGCGCTCGGGGAGCGCCCGTTCACGCTGCAGCTCACGGGGAGCCGCACGGACGGAAGCTATATCCAAACGACGCTCGATGTGCTGCAGGCGTTCGGCGCAACCTGCACCCGTTCGGAGAAAGAGATCACGGTCTCCCCGATCCGCACCCCGACCGGGCGGTTTCCGGTGCCGCCGGACGTCTCGGGCGCATGCTATTTTTACGCGCTCTCCCTGCTCTGCGGGGCAAGGGTGCTCGTCCGGAACGTGGGCCGTACCTGCGCACAACCCGATCTGCGCTTTCTGGATCTGCTCGCCGAAAAGGGCGTCTCTCTGCGGGAGAGCGGCGACGGGATCATTGCGGAAGGTTCCGCCTCGTTCACGGGATTCGACGCCGATATGCGGAATTTCTCCGACCAGACGCTCACGCTCGCGGCGCTCGCCCCCTTCGCGCAGACGCCCACGCTTCTCAAGAATATCGGACACATCAGGCGGCAGGAGTGCGACCGCGTTACGGCGATCGAGCGGAATCTGACCGCGCTCGGCGTGCCCGTGGAGGTCCGCGGCGACCGGATCCGCATTTTGCCCGCTCCGCCCCGTTCCCTGAGGGAGCCCGTCCGGATCGAGACCTTCCGCGACCACCGCGTCGCGATGGCCTTCTCGCTCGTCGGGCTGAAGACAGGGAATGTCGTCATCGAGGACCCCGATTGCTGCAAAAAGACCTTCGGCAATTTCTTTGAACTCCTCAAGACGCTCACTTGATGTAATTTGCGAAAGGCGCCCGCCTCTTGAAAAGAGGCGGGCGCCTTTGTATCTGAAATTTCCCGCAATTTACAGATTGAGGAAGTCCTTGCGATACTTCACCTTGAAGAACTCCGCAAGTTTCACCATGTCTTCGTCTTTGATCGTGTTGAGGCGGGGCAGATGGGCGGTGAGCATATAGATCTGTGCTGCTTTTTCCACCGTCTCGATGAGGCCGAACGTCTCGTCAAGGGTCTTCCCGGCGCCGTAGATGCCGTGCATCGCCCAGATGACGAGCCGGAACTCCTTCATCTTTTCGGCGGTCGCCTCGCCGATCGAGTTCGTTCCGCAGAGCATCCAGGGCAAAACGCCCACGCCGTCGGGGAACACGACGATGCACTCCGTGCACATCTCCCACAGCGTGTGGGTGAACTTCTTCTCGTCGAGCTCATGCACATAATTCATGGCGAGGGTGTAGGTCGGATGGGAATGCATCACGACCCGGTTTTCGGGATCGACTTTCAGCCGCGCCGCATGGCTCATGAGGTGCGCGGGGAGCTCGGAAGTGAACTTTCCGCCGTCGCTGTATCCCCAAAGCAGCTCCGCATCCTTACCGTCCTTCGAAATACGGATGATGCCGAGGTTGTTCTCGGGATCCTTCTCCACATTCTTGAAGTATTTGCCCGTACCCGTGACAATGAAGATCTTCCCGGCGAGGGAGGGCGCGCAGAATCCCGTGGGGATCGTGCGGATCACCCGCTTGAGGTCGAGATACTCCCCCACCTCCCGTTCGTCGAGCAGGTAGCTGATGTTCCCGCCGTTGCGTTCGTCCCAACCGAGGCGGTACATGTTCGCCGTGGTTTTCTTCATTTCCTCCACGAAGGGCGCTTTCAAAATATCTTTCATCTCATCTCTCCTTGCATACTTTATTTTCGTATTTTCTGATCTCGGGCAGATATGTTTCCGAGAGCCCCTGCCGCCCGAGATATTCCTTCCACACCGCGCCGAAGGGAAGCGTCTTGACCTCCTCGCCCAGCACCATGAGCTCGGTGAAGTTTGCCTCGTCCTGCAGCTTCCGCATCGCCTCATGAGGCATCAGAAGGGCGTACAGGAGCGCTTTTTGCATGGCGCGCTGCCCCGTGACCCATGCGGAAATGCGGTTGATGCTCGCGTCGAAATAGTCGAGCCCGATGAGGACCTTCTCCGTCGCATCGTTCCGCACGATCTCCTTGGCGATCTCCTTGAGTTCGTCTTCGAGGAGCACGACGTGGTCGGAATCCCAACGCACTCCGCGCGTTACGTGCAGCGCCACTTTATCATAGAAAGCCAATAGCGCAGGAATTTTGTCGCTGACGTATTCGAGCGGATGGTAATGCCCGTTGTCGAGGAGGCAGCAGATCCCCTTCTGTGCCGCATAGTTCTGATAGAATTCGTTCGAGCCCACCGTGTAGCTCTCGAGGCCGATGCCGAACACCTTGCTCTCCACGGCGGGGATCACCCACTTGCCGTCGTAGCCTTCGAGGATCTCGTCGAGCGACTTTTTGAGGCGGAGACGGGGGCCGAGACGGTCGGCGGGAACGTCTTTATAGCCGTCGGGGATCCAGATGTTGACAAGGCAGGGCTTCCCGAACGCCTTGCCGAGCTCTGCGGCGATCTCCATGCAGCGTCTGCCGTGCTCCACCCAGAATCTGCGGGTCTCTTCGTCGGGAGACGAGAGAGACAAGCCGTCTTTCATCTTGGGATGGCCGAAAAAGGTGGGATTGAAGTCGATCCCGTCGAGCCCGAGTTCCTTTGCGAACTCCACCCACGGTTCGAAATATCGGTAGGTATAGCCGTCGCGGTCCACTTTGCCGCGATCTGCGCCGAGCACCGCATAGCTTGCGTGCAGATTGAGCCGCTTTTTGCCCGGCATCAGGGAGAACGCCTCGCGGATGTCCGCTTTCAGCTCCTCGAAGTTGCGCGCCCTGCCCGGATAGTTGCCCGTCGTCTGAATGCCACCGGAGAGAGCGTCCGCGCCGTCGAAGCCGATGACGTCGTCTCCCTGCCAGCAATGTACGGAAACAGGGATCCCGGCGAGCACTTTGAGCGCCGCCTCGACGTCTATTCCCGATTCGCGATATTCCTGCTTTGCCGATTCGTATGCTGTCATGATATCTCCTTGATTTCAAATGATTTTCTGACCAAAGCGCGCGCCGCGGCGAGATCGCCGAGTTCGCCCGCCCCGATCATCTGCATGAGCAAGTTTCCGACTGCCGTCGCCTCGACGGGGCCTGTGACCACGCGCTTGCCCGTTGCCTGTGCCGTGAGCCGGTTGAGAAGCTCGTCCCGGCAGCCGCCGCCGAAAATATACAGCCGATCGTATTCCCCGCCCGTATTCTCTTCGAGCGCCCGGATCGCCTCGGCGTAGCTCTGCGCGAGACTGTCGTAGATCACGCGCATCACCGAAGCAATGCCGAGTTTGCCGCCGAAGGAGCGGTTGACCTCCCCGATCATGCTCGCGGGCGCGAGGAACCGTCCGTCGTTGACGTCCACCGTCCCGATAAACGGCTTGCACTGCGCCATCGCGGCGAGTTCGGCGAAGGAATACTTGTCCTCGAGCTCCCGCTTCACGCTCTGGATCATCCAGAGCCCCATGATGTTCTTCTGGTAGCGGAAGGTGAAGTTCAGGCTCCCCTCGTTGGAATAATTGACCGCGCGGGAGAGCGCGTCGGTGCGCGCCTCCTTCTCTTCGATGCCGAGGAGGGACCAGGTGCCGCTCGAAAGATAGGGCGCGGGCGCCTCGAGGGGCGCCGCAAGCACGGCGGAGGCGGTGTCGTGCGTGGCGGGAAGGATCACCGTCGCGCAGTAGCCGACCTCTTCCGAGACTTCTTTCCGGAACTCCCCCACGACCGTCCCCGGCTGGGAGAGCTCCCCGAAGAGCTCCGCGGGAAGGCCCAACCTCTCAATGAGTTCCCGATCCCAGGTGTGCGTGCGTGCATTGACGAGGCCCGTCGAAGTTGCGTTGGTGTACTCCTGCCGCTTGATCCCCGTGAGACGGAAATTCAGATAGTCGGGAAGCATCAGAAAGCGCTTCGCCTGCCCGAGCCGCTTCGCCGCCCGGTCCGCACTGAGCTGATAGATGGTGTTGAAGGGCTGATATTGGATCCCCGTCCGCTCATAGAGCGCTTCGAAAGGAACTTTTCTGTGCACGGTGGGGATTATTTTCTCGGTGCGGCTGTCGCGGTAGCAATAGATCTCCCCTATGCGCTCATCCGCTTCGCCGAGCAGGGCATAGTCCACCGCCCATGTGTCGATGCCCACGAAAGAGGGCGTCTTGCCGATCTCCCCCGCGCGCTTGAGCCCGGTGAGGATCTCGCGGTAGAGCCGGTCCGCCTCCCAGAAGAGATGCCCACGGACGGGCGTCGCCCCGTTCCGGAAGCGGTAGACCTCCTCCGTGCAAAGTACCCCGTCCCGGATCCAGCCGACGATATGTCTGCCGCTCGAGGCGCCTATGTCGATTGCCAAAAAATACTGCATATCACACCCGATCGCGCGTCAGCCAAGCGAGCATAGCGTCCGTCTCGGCGCGCGCCGTTTTTTGTTTTTTCGTGCTGTAGGAGCCGTAGCTCCTCATCCCTCCATGTACAATTTTATCCGCGGATCTCGCAGCCGAACGTGTAGGTGCCGCTGCCGACCGTCTGTTCCGTTCCGTCGGGCAAGACGACGTCGCAGCTCGTCCCGACGGGAACTGTGACTTCGAGGGTGAACTTCTTCCCCTCGATCTTCCAGGCGCTGCCCGCCTCGCCGTAGGGCGTTCCGACGCTCGCCTTGGCAGAGGTCAGCCCGTAGCCCGCGATCGGCTTCACGCGGAAGCGCTTATAGCCGCACTCCGTGGGCTCGATGCCCGCGACTCTGCGGTAGAGGAAGTCGCCGACCGCGCCGCTCGCATAGTGGTTGAAGGAGATCATGCCGCCCGTGCCGTCCTCTTCGCCCGCGTTGAGGGTGCCGTCCTCTTTGAGGCCGTCCCAGCGCTCCCAGATGGTCGTGCCGCCCGCCTTGACTTCGTACAGCCACGAAGGGCAATTTGTGTTGAGCAGCATCTTGAACGCCGTCTCGGTCTGGCCGTTGTCGGCAAGGGCAAACAGGATGAAGGGCGTGCCCGGGAACCCCGTCGCGATCCTGTATCCGTTCTTCTCGACGAGCCGCGCAAGATTGGCGGCAGCCGCCTTCTGCGTCTGTTCGTCGGGGAACATTCTGAACTGCAGGGGCATTACATAGGCGGTCTGGAACTCGTTCTTGAGCTTCCCCTTCCCGTCCGTGAACACGGAGACGTAGGCGTCGGAGATCTTCTTGTAGAGTTTCTCGTACCTCTTCTCGTCTTCGCTCTTCCCGAGGATGCCCGCGATGCGGGAGATCATCATGCTCGTGAAGGCGTAGCTTGCCGTTGCGGTCCACTTGCTGCGCTTCTGCCAGCCCGCCATCGTGGGTTCGTCGGGCGCAAGCCAATCACCGAACTTGAAGGGCAGCGGCATGTTCCAGATATAGCGGTGCTTGCCGAAGCTCAGAAGCTTCGCCCAAAAGCCGCACGCCTTGTTGTAGCGCTTCATGGAATCGTAGGAGACTTCGAGGATCTCTCTGTTCCCCGTCGCCTCATAGAGCGCCCAGGGAACGGTGACGCAGGCGTCGCCCCAGTTGTCGGTCGCGATCTGCGGGAAGGTCACGGGCATGCCGTAGCCCTGCACGGGGATCGTGTTGGGGAAGCCGCCCGTCTTCATCTGCTCCGCCCTGAGGTCGCGGAGCCACTTCTCGAGGAAGCGGGTGAGCTCGAAGTTATAGACCGCCGTCTTGGCAAAGACGGAGATGTCTCCCGTCCAGCCCATGCGCTCGTCGCGCTGCGGGCAGTCGGTCGGGATGTCGACGAAGTTGGATTTGGAGCTCCAGAGAATATTCTGCTGCAATCTGTTGACGAGCGGATCGGAGCATTCGAAGGAGCCCTTCACCTCCACGTCCGAATAGAGCGCAAGCGCCGAAAGCTCGAGGTCCTTCTCCTCGATCCCCGTCACACCGACATAGCGGAAGCCCATGTAGGTGTAGCGGGGCGAATAGACCTGCTCGCCGTCCCGGCAGATGTAGGTCGCCGTCGCCTTGGCGGAACGCAGGAGCGCCGTGTTGAGCGTGCCGTCCTTTTTGAGGAGTTCGGCATGACGGAAGACGACCGTCTGCCCCTTGCTGCCCTTGATCCTGGCCTTGACGACGCCCGCAAAGTTCTGGCCGAAGTCATAGATGAGTTCGCCGCTTTCAAGCCGCTTGCAGGAGACGGGCTTCATCTCCTCGTGCGCGACGACGGGCGAACCGTACGCCGCAAGGATCTGCGCGGGCTCCGTGCGGAGCTTTTCGACGGACGCCTTGTGCCAGGCGATCGCGGAGAGATCGACGGTCGCGTCGAACGTCTCGCCGTCATACAGGTCGCAGAAGCGGACGGCCCCGTCCAAAGAGACCTCCCAGCTTTCGTCGGTGCCGATGACTTCCTCGGAGCCGTCCTCATAGGTGATGCGGAGCTCGAGAAGGAGCGCCTGACGGTCCGCACTCACGCGGTTCACGCGGTTGAAGACATAGGAGCCGACCGCCCAGCCGCCGACGACGGTCGCCGTGAGCAGATTGCTGCCCGTCATGAGATCGGTCACATCGTAGGTCTGGTATTGGAGCGAGGTTTTATAGGAGGTGAAGCCGGGGGCGAAATAGTCGTTGCCCACCCGTTTCCCGTTGATATCGAGTCCGTAAACGCCCATTGCCGTCGCATAAATGCGCGCGCGGGCGATCTTTTTCTGTGTTTTGATCTGTTTGCGGAAGACCATCGGCTTGGGAGAGACGCCCTTCTCGGTGAAGGAGTAGCTCCCGTCGGTGATCCACTTCGCCTGCCAGGGCGTACCCATGCGCCCCGTTTCGAAGGTGAGCGTCTTTGTGTCGCTCTCGCCGGAATTATCGGTCGCCGTCAAGGCCGCCCGGTATTGGGTGAAGGGCTTGAGCGGTGTGCCGCCGTAGGGAATGAGGATCTGCTCCGTTGTGCGGAGCGTCCAATCGCCGATGCGGATCTCTGCGGAAGCGAGCGCCGCGTCCTTTTTGTCGGAGGCGATGGCATAGGAAATGCGGGGAGACGGATTATCCGTCACGCAGCCGCCGGATAAATTTTCAACTTGGAATTTGATGATATTCATAGCATTTTCCCTCTTTGAATTCACAATGGATGCGGGATTGTCAACTACCTGGCAAACCCGGGTGCAAAGAATAGGCGCCTATGGCGCAAAGTACGCCATAAGCGCCGCATCGTTCATGTGCATGATCCGCTCCACTCGCCCACCCTCTCTCCTGCCGCGAAACGCGCGCAGGAGCGGGTGAGCATTTGAAGAGGAAGGGTATGGGTTAGATCAATCGACGTTCTTCTTTCTGATCGAGAAGAAGGAGGCGACGATGGCAGCGACCGAGGAGACGATCAGGATGACGAGTCCGGTGATCACCTGCGTGCCGACTGCAACCGCTTCGGGTGCGATCGCGAGCTCGGCGTTAGAGAAGAACGTCCAGCCGAGGCCGCTGAAGGAACCGTAGAGGAAGTACAGCGCCGCGATCATAAGAAGCATGGGTGCAACGATACGGAGCGCGCCGACCACGAGGTCGAGAGCCGTGCCGATGATGCTGCCGAATTTCAGCTGGCCGATCACGACCGCCAGGAGCAGGAAGACGAGGGCAAGGATGCCGCAGGTCACGACCGCGCCGGTCATAGCCGTGTCTTCGGGACGACTGAAATCATAGAAAGGTTCACTGCCGCTTGCGATCGTCAGACCGGTGCCGGCGCTGACCGCCGCCCCGTAGATGATGAGCCCGACGACGCTTACGATGATTGCCAAAATGGAGAACCAGGTGCCGAAGCCTTGTCTTTTAATGAATTTCATAATCAATTATCCTCCTTTCCGGGCAGGATCTCGGATACGATCCAAGCGATGCCCGTAACAGCGGTGAGCACACCGAAGACAGCCTCGAGGCTGATGAAGATATACTCCCAAGGTGCATGATCGATCTGGCCGACGACATTCTTATGTTCGATCGTCGAAGGAGGAACTACGATGTCCTCGCCCGTGTTCTCGACAACCTGGACATACACGCCGGAGCCGCTGTGCGCGATCGTGTAGATCTCATAGAGAGCGGTCTGACGGGCCTGTGCCGCAAATTCGGGGTCTTTCTTCGCCCTGCCGAGGGTGAGCGTACCTGCGTTGCCGACGGTTGCGTCGTCGCTGGTGTCGTTCTCGCTCTCGCCGAGGTAGAAGTTGCCGCCTCTCATGCTTGCGTACTGGTTGACGGTTGCCATGATGAGCGCGGTCGCTTCGTGGTAGCCGGCACCCTGACCCATATCGGTGGTGATGATACCGGTGAAGCCCCACTCCTCACGCATGATGTGTTTGATGTAGCCGACGCTGTTTGTGACGTTCGTCGCACCGATGCGGGCGAAGGACATCATGACGCCGTTGCCGTCGCCTTCGTGCACTCTCAGAGCGCCCTCGTAGCAACGGGTATCCGTTTCACGGACTTTCTGCTCGGTCATGTAGCAGGCGTTGCCCTGACGGTTGAGCTCCTGATCGTTGAAGCCCATGTGCTTGGGACCGCAGATCGCGCCTTTTTCGGAAAGGCCCTTGAACTGAGCCGCGCCGACGCGGTTGGTGAGCATGGGATCTTCGGACATGTACTCGGAGTTACGGCCGTTGTAGGGATGACGGTGCTGGTTGAGGCCGCCGCCCCAGACGGTGACTGCGAACTGAGCATATTCGCTCGGGCTCTCCGTCTTCTGAAGCCAGAGGCCGCCTTCGCCTTCGATCTGACCCCATTCATAGCCGAGGTCGGGATTGAAGCTCGAGCCGAGCAGGGTGTTGGAGGCGACGTTGAGGGTCATGGTGCCCTCGCTGAGCTTCAGACGCTGCGAATAACCTGCAACGGATTCGGACTGCACGCTGCCGGGATTCTTGATGCTGGGGAATTCCTTGGTCGCGTGGCCGCCGCTGGGAACGCTTGCGACCGCCTCACTCAGCGTGAGCGCCGCTGCGACTGCCTGCCATTCGTCGGAATGGATGTTGTTGAACGCCTCGGGATCGGTGTTCGCGAGTTTGATGATCCAATCCCAGACGGTCTCGTCGGAGCCGATTCCTGCGGGACGGGTGCCTTCGAGCTTCGCCCACTTCGAAGAATCGCTCTCTTCTTTGAGCTGGCCCTGGGCACTGATGAGCTCGATGAGCCATTCTCTCTCTTTCGCGGCGCCCTTGATCGTGAACTGCTTCTCGGGCTGGATGCCGCTGTCGTTTGCTCTGTTCGTATAGTTCTTCGGGAAGGTTGCCTTGTAGTCGCTTCTCGAGAGATAGGTGACGGTGTCGTCGCCGAGGAAGTAGTTGATATCCGCATTTTCCATCTGGTTGCGGACTTCAACGCCGTTGGAGGTAGCGAAGGTCTCGTCGTCGAACGCTTCGAGTTTGTCCCAAACGACCGCCTTGCCGGTGCCGTTCGTGGTGCCGTCCGTTTCGTGGCCCTGTGCCTCGAGAATGTTGTTGACTGCTTCATGCGCGCCTGCGGCTGCGGTGAAGTAGTAGTCGCCCTCGTCGAGGATGTAGGTGCCCTCGCCGTTCAGCGCCGTGGAATCCCAGCTTGCGAGGTAGTGGGTGGGAACTTCGATCTCGATCTCCGTGCTCTGGCCCGCCTTGACGGAAACTTTCTTGGAGTTGAGGAAGTCGATCGCGGACTTTTCAACCTTGTGCTCGATGTCGTACTGCGTGTAGGGCTTGTTGACATAGAGCTGTGCAAGGAAGTAGCCGTCTTCGGTGCCCGTATTGGTCACCTTCACGGTCGCGACGATCTTGCCGTTCTCGGAGAGGTTGACGGAAACTTCGGTCACTTCCTGCGTGAAGGGAATGTAGGAAACGCTCTGGCCGAAGGGGAACACCACTTCGTTCTTATAATCCCAATTCTGGCCCGCCTTCGTGGAGCCGATCGGATCGGTCGCGTTGAAATCGGGGTTGACGATGGAATCGAAGTAACGGGATTCGTAGTACTTATAGCCGACGTAGATGCCCTCTGCCTCGACGATGTAGTTGTTCGCGTTATAGCGATCCGTATTTCTGCCGAGCGGGTCGGTGAAAGAGGTGATCGTGTCGAGGTCGGAATACTGCTGCTGCCCCATGTTGATGACTGCAGGGTTGTAGCTGTTATCGTAGACATAGGTATCGGTGAGGCCGCCCGTTGCATTCGCCTTGCCGGCGATCACGTTCGCGATGCCCTGATACTGATAGTCGTTGGGAATGCCGCAGAAACCGATCGCGTCGACTTCATGTGCGCCGCCCTTGGCAATGGGGCCGAGCTCCATCGCGTTTGCGGAGACGACGAGCACGACGACCTTGCTGCATTTCGACTTCGCATAGTCGATCATCTTGATCTCGTTCTCGGAGAGTGCAAGCGGATCGTCTGCGTTGGTCGCGTCGTCGGTCATGTAGTTGTTGCCTTCGCCGCCGCCGCGGCCGACTGCAACGATGCCGACGGTGCCGCTCGCGATGTTCCAGGAACTCTGTTCCGCAAAGCCCTCGGGGATCGTGTAGTTGGCGGCTGCCGACTTCATCCCGTACTCATCGGTCGTGGTGGGTCTGCCGCGGCTGTCTTCACCCTCTACCAAATGAGAGAAGTCTTCGGCCTTGACGGTTTCGTTCACGGTGACGCCCGCGGCCTTCAATCTATCGTAAAGAGAAATATGATCTGCATTGCCAGCAACGACGCCGGTGTGACCGCTCGGAAGATTATAGCAGTTCCACCCGAAGAGCGCGACTTGCGTGCCGGACTTGACGGGGAGCGCATCGTTGTCGTTCTTGAGGAGCGCGAAGCCCTCTTCGCCCTGTTTGATCGCATGCTGCTTGAGCGCCGCCGCATACGCATCTGCGGAAGCATAAGTGGTCTGATAGTTCACGCCCTTCAGATAGGTGTATCCCTCGGTTCCACCGGGAATGGTGTAGCCGGGGACATTCTCATACGTCGTTTCGTAGATATTGCGGTCCACCTGGAACCAGCCGTCCATCCAGCCGATCGCGATGTTAGACATTGCAACGGTGTAGGCGACCGATGAAAGGGCAAGAAGCGCAGCCGACGTCGCAGCAAGACCGCGGAACAGTGGTGTAAACTTCTTCAGTTTCATGTGTCTTTTTTTCCTCCCAAATAAAATTTTTTTATAACCCCACCGCTTCGCCGATCTCCCGTTCGGCCTTGCAGTGATATTACCTTTAGGAGTTTTTGCTTGTACCATGCGTACAAGCAAGCGAGGGACGTCCCTCGCTGTGCCGTTCGTTCGCTTTTTTGCTTCGAAACGAACACAATCCGATCGTTTATTTCTATGTTGGGAACATTATAAACCAACTGTTTCGGTTTTGTCAATATCCTTTTGGAAAATGATTGAAAAGTTGACAACTAATCAGATTTTACACCTGAAATGAGCATAAATGCGCAATATATGCGCATTTCGCCCCGAATTTCATGGACTGCCGCCGCCCGATCGGGGCACGAGATCGTAATTTTCGCCGAAAATATCCGCCTGAAGATAGGTATCGGGCACCTTGCCGACGAGCACGCTCTCGCAGATGAGCACTTCCGTGAGCGAGGCGAAGTTGCGCGTCCCCGAAGGCATGATGATCGAGATGTCGGCGACGATCTCGAGGTAGATCGAATGCTTGGTCTGGTTGATCCCCGCCTGCTCGAACACCGAGGCAAAGCGGCATTCCACGTTCGAGATGGGAATGATCTTGATGCGGATCGCCGGCCCGAAGCCCGCCCAGGCCTCGATGCCCGTAAACGCGCCCAGCGGCACCGAGACCCCGTCTTCGCTCATCCGCGTGAGGTTCTCCTGCGACATATAGGCGGTATCGCGGGCGATGCGGTTGATCTGGAAGGAGTTGGACGTGATCGAAGTGATGTTCCCCTCTCCGTCGCGGCTCACTGTGACGAGATCCTCGTAGCGCACCCGGTCCGAGAGGGTGTAATACACGGCGTCGTTGACGGCGACCGTCGTGATCGAGCGCATGGAGGCCTCCGCGACCGAGACGAGCACCCGCGTGACATTATAATGGATGAGGATGGCGGCAAGGAGGAGCCCCGCAAGCACGGAAATGAGAATCACCCGTCGGCGCAGTTTGCTCCTCGGGCGGCGGTAGCGTTTCATGCCAAATTATATGAAAAAAGCGCCCCCGTTATGAGCGCATGTCCCCAAACGTTCCGCCTGCACGATGCGGCGCGGGGCACAAAAAATCGGGGATTGCTCCCCGATCTTTCTATTTGCGTAACAGTGATTTCAGATATTCTTCGTATTCTTCGTCCGTAAGATTCGGCAGCTTTTTCTTCTTTGCCATAGCGCACCTCTCTCCGTTTGAAAGAAGTATGCCCGACCGCGCCCGCTTTTATTCCGTGCGCAGCGCGATGACGGGATCCTTCTTCGCCGCCGCCGAGGCGGGAATGAGCCCCGAGATGAGGGTGAGCACCACGCTGACGAGCACCATGACGATCGCCTGCCACCAAGGGAGCGCCGCGATTGTGTAGATCCCCGAATAGGCGCCGATGATGAGATTGAGAATGAGCGAGAGCAGATAGGTAACGAGGATGCCGACGAGCCCCGCCGCCAGCCCGATGATGAACGTCTCCGCGTTGAACAGCCGCTTGATGTCCTTCTTCCTCGCGCCGACCGCACGCAGAATGCCGATCTCCTTGATGCGCTCCACGACCGAGACATAGGTGATGATCCCGACCATGACGGTGGAGACGACGAGGGACAGCGCCGTAAACACGATGAGCGCGATCGTGATCATCTGGATCATCGTGTTGACCATGTAGATGATGAGCCCGACCGTATCGGTGTAGGTCACGCGGTCCGCCTCGTCGAGCGTGACGGTATGCGTCCCCTCCCCGTCCGTCCAGGAGAAGCGGCCTCCCCCCTCTTTGCACGCCTCGTTCCACGCGTCGAGATAGTCCGTCACGTAGTCCTTGCTGTCGAAGTCGAGGGGATAGATGTTGAATCCGATCGGCGTCTCCGTCCCCGCGAGCAGGTCCTTGCCGACGGCGAGCGAACTTCCCGATGCGGCGCCGCCCATCATGCCCCCCATCATCATGCCGCTCATCGCCGAGCTTGCATCGAAGAGATAGGACATGCCGCTGCGCTTTTCGAATCCGCCGTCCGTCTGGAAAGTGTAGTCGTAGCGGTAGGCGACGAGGTCGAGCGCGTCTTTTCCGCTGTCGTTCAGGAATTTGACGATCTCGCTGTTCAAACCGTCTTTGATCGTGTGCTCGGTGAGCGCGGCGGTGTAGTACAGCCCCGCGGAAAGGCAGCCGTAGGAGATCCCAGGCTTCCGCCGCAGGATCGCGCGGACCTTCATGTCGATCTTCCCCTCGTCGGAGAAGTCCTCGGCGTTCGGGTTGTAGGTATAATCCCAATTGAGCGTGCCTCCCAGCATCTCGATCGGAATGGTGAAAGGCATTTTGGAATAGATCGTATCCGAGGGATACCAGGTGTAAGTCTTGGCGTCTTTTCCGACGAAGCGGTCGAACCCGGCGCCGTTTTCGAGGAGATCCTTGATGAGCCCCGCGTCGTAATTGGGGTTATCCGCCGCCTTGTAGGCGATGTTCAGGAACTCCTCTTCCGTGAGATAGCCGAACTGCCCGAAGTTCAGATCGGAGAATCCGTCCCCGCCCACGACCATGATGAGGCTCTCCTTGTCCTCGAAGATGTGCTTAAGCTCCTCTTCGGTGAGCTTTTCCGTCTCGCCGAGGTCGGTCGCCACAATGTCGTACTGCGACAGGATATATTTGTAGTTATCGGGGATCTCGCGGAAGGAGGTCACCGTGCCGATGACGCTCGCATATTGGCTGTATTCCTCCACATCGCCGAGGATGGAGGTATAGAGCGCGCGGATGCCCGTCACCGAATAGGTGCCGCTCGTATCCGCCTCCTCCGCGATCTCGCCGTTCGTCACTTGGAAGTCGGTATAGATGTAATTCGCCATGTCGAAGCTGTAATTGGCCTGTAGGGCGTTGTAGTAGGATTCCGGCATGGCTTTGACGTAGTTGCTGTAGTCGTCGGTGATGTTGTTCGTCGTCATCGCGCCGTCGAAATCCATCAGCGTATCGAGCAGGGAATCGACGTACACCCTGTCGTCGAGCCAGCCGGGATCCACCTTCGTGCCCGTGGCGCGCGCGGCGTCCGTGAGCGACGCAAAGTCGATCGCCTGCTCGCGGATCTGCAGCGGATAGCCCGAGAGCATATCGTTCTCCATGCTCGCGATATAGTTCTGCACGCCCGCGGAGACGGCGAGCACCATCGAGACGCCGATGATGCCGATGCTCCCCGCGACGGAGGTCATGATCGTGCGCTTATGTTTGGAGAGCAGGTTCTTAAGCGAGAGCATAAACGACATGCCGATGGACATGGACGACTTCTTCTTTCTGCCCTTGTTGGCCTTTTCCCTCTCTTGGGGCTCTTCGTCCGCGCCCGAATAGGGCATGCTGTCGTCCGTCACCTCGCCGTCGTGGAGGCGGATGATGCGGGTCGCATACTGCTCCGCAAGCTCGGGATTGTGGGTGACCATGATGACGAGGCGGTCGCGGGCGATCTCCTTGAGCAGGTCCATGATCTGGATGCTCGTCTTGCTGTCGAGCGCGCCTGTCGGCTCGTCTGCGAGGACGATCTCGGGATCGTTGATGAGCGCCCGTGCGATCGCGACGCGCTGCGCCTGCCCGCCCGAGAGCTGGTTGGGCAGACTGTTGACCTTTTCCGCGAGGCCGACCCGCTCGAGCGCCTCGAGCGTGCGGCGGCGGCGCTCCTCTTTGCTTACACCCGAGATCGTGAGCGCGAGCTCCACGTTCTGCAGGATCGTCTGGTGCGGGATCAGATGGTAGCTCTGAAAGATAAAGCCGATCGAATGGTTGCGGTAGGTATCCCAATCGCGGTCCTTGAAGTCCTTGGTGGACCTCCCCTCGATGATGAGGTCTCCCTCCGTGTAGTGGTCGAGCCCGCCGATGATGTTGAGCAGCGTCGTCTTGCCGCAGCCGGAGGCCCCGAGCACGCAGACAAATTCGCTCTTGCGGAATTCGAGGTCGATCCCCTTGAGCGCGTGCACATAGCCGTCCGCAACTTTATAATCTTTTTTGATTCCCTGTAATTTCAGCATTTCAGCCTAAAACTCCCTGCCCGGTCACTCCGCTTTGGGGCAATCCGAACTCTTTCTCACCCGATCGAAGATCTTGTAGAGCTCCTCGAGCTCCGAGAAGAGCCGCTCCATTCTGTCCTTGCCGAACTCGCCCGTCACCCGCTCCATCATCTCGTTCACCGCCCGGCATTGGGCGTCATATACGGACGCCGCGTGGTCCGAAAGGCAGACGTAGGCGATCTTTCTGTCGGTCTGCGAGGGAGTGCGCCGCACGATGTCCCTGCGTTCGAGCTTGGTCACGACCTGCGAGATCGCCGAGCGCGTGACCCCGAGCCTGCGCGAGAGTTCCGAAGAGATGATGCTCTTCCCGTTCTTGCGCTCTGCGATCACCTCTTTCAGAAGACGGAACTCCGTCTTTGTAAAGGGCCCCTCGCCCGTGAAGAAGTCGAGATGCTCGAGCTGCCGCGCGAGCCGGATGAGTCTCAAGAGGTATTCGTTGGATTCCATTGCTTTCTCCTTGTCAAGTGTTGAACAAAAATTTGCTATCATTATACCCGACGCGGGCACGGATTGTCAACTTCACGACGGCAAAGAGCGGGAAATTTCATGATATTTTCACCTCTCCAAGATATTTTCACTTCTCCGTCGGTTTGGGCGGTTTTGCGCCGGGATAGCCGTAAAATCCGCATGCAAGATTTGCATTATAGAGTTTTCTCCGCTTCTCTGCCCTTCCGCCGAAGGCGCGCTCCGCGCCCGCATAGCCCGAGAGGAAGTAGCAGCTCCAATCGGGAAGCGCCCGGAAGGTCTTGCCGAAGTCGCGGTAGAGCGTGAACAGATCCGCCTCTTTGAGGCGCTCGCCGTAGGGCGGATTGGAGACGATCACGCCGTAGCGCTCCTCCGAGGTAAACGCGCGCATATCCCGGCAGGCGAATGTGATGTGCTCCGAAACGCCCGCCCGCCGCGCATGGAACGAGGCGATCGAGACCGCCTTCTCGCTCAGATCGCAGCCGAAAAGGTGCAGTTTCGTCGTCCTGTCCCGCACGTCCTCCGCCTCCCGGCGGACGTCGGGGAGAACGTCGGGCGCGCATTTCCACTTGGTGAAGTCGAAATCGCGCCCAAGCCCCGGCGCAATGCCGAGCGCGTAGAGCGCCGCCTCGATGGGCAGCGTCCCGCTCCCGCAGAAGAAATCCGCAAACGGCTTGCCCTTGTGGTAGACGGAACTCTCGATCATCGCGGCGGCGGTCGTCTCCTTGAGCGGCGCTTCATAGGCGAGCGTGCGGTAACCGCGCTTGTGGAGCCCCTCGCCCGAGGTATCGAGCGTGAGCTGCGCCACGTCGCCAAAGAGCGAGACGCCGACGATCGCGCGCTCTCCCCGCTCGTCGAAGACCGTTCCGCCGAGCTTCTCCCCGAGCCGCTTTAAGATCGCTTTTTTGGCGACCCCGCCCGTCGCCTTCACCGCCATGAGCGCGCTCTTGAAGCATTTTCCGTCCATGCGGATCGCGGTATGACGGGTCAGAAACTCCTCCCACGGGAGCGAACGGACGCCCTCGAAGAGCTCGTCGAAGGTCGCGGCGGGAAAGGCGCCCAGCTCGATGAGCACGCGCTCGCCCGAGCGCAGAAAGACGTTGAGGCGGGCGACGTCCCGCCAGTCTCCCTCGAGCGAAATGCGCCCGTTGATCGCGGGGCAGTCCCCATAGCCGAGTTGTCTGAGTTGCCGCTTGACGGACGCCTCCAGCCCCGTCGCGCAAGGAATGAGAAGTTTCATCTTTTGTCCCAAAAAATACCCGCCGTCCGGGCGGGTATCGTAAGTAAGGTCATTCGGCGGAAAGTGTGCGCCCCCGGAGGAATTACTCCTCCGTCTCGTCCACCGTCTCCGGCTGCTCGGGCTCCGGGATATAGGGCTGGATCGGAGAAGTGACGGGCGTGAGGTCGTATTTGTCGTCGATGTCGCCGATGAGTTCCTCGACCATATCTTCCCGCGTGATGAGCCCCAGCGTGTTCCCCTCCGAGCCGACCATGATCATGTGCTCGCGCATGCTCTGCATGCGCTTCAGAAGGTCGGAGAGCTTCTCGTCGGTCGTCGTCCAGGACACGGGACGGATGATGTTATCGAAATTCGTCCTGCCCGAGAGCAGATTTTCATAGAAATCGGCGCGGTACAGGATCCCGATGATATTCTGTTTCGTCCCCTTGTACACGGGGATCCGCGAGAAGTTCGTCTCGCGGAAGAGACGGTAGACGAGGCGGGAATCGTCCCGCTTTTCGACGGCGATCACCCGATCGAGCGGGATCATGCAGGAGCCGACGTGCAGCTCGTCGTAGCGCAAGGTCTTTTCGATGAGGTCGTGCTCCGTCTCGTTGAGCACCCCCTCGTCCTTGACGTCGGTGACGAGCATCTTGAATTCTTCTTCGGTGTATTTCGGCTTCTTCTTGTTGAGCCCGAACAGCAGGAAGATGAGCTTTTTCCAGAGCTCGAAGAGCTTGTTGAGGGGCAGGCAGACAATGGAGAAGACGTAGAGCGGATAGGCCGCAAAGCAGGCGAACCGCTCGGGCGATTCCTTTGCGAGCGTCTTGGGCGTCACCTCGCCGAAGATGAGCACCGCGACCGTGAGCACGACCGTGGAGATCGTGGGACCTAAATCCTCCCCCAAAAATCCCGTGAAGAGCACCGTCGCCAGCGAGGCGGCCGCAATATTCACGATGTTGTTGCCGATGAGCAACGTCGTAAGCACGTTGTTATAATTCTCGCTCAGCTTGAGCGCCAGCCGCGCCGTGCGTTTTTTGGCGGCATACCGCCGCATGCGGACGGTGGAAAAGCTCGTGTAGGCAGTCTCGGTCGCGCTGAAAAAACCCGAGAGAAAGATGAGCAGAATGAGTACGATAAACAGAATGGTTGCCGTGACGCCCGAGGGCGCAAGCAGGTCCGAGGCTATGTCCGACGATGGGGCAGGGTCCATTTTGGAATGATGATCTCCTTATGAAAAAATTCTTTCTTATATTATACACGCTTTTGCGGCGTTTTACAAGCGAAATCCGTTAAACTTTCTGTTTTTTTCAAAAAACCATTACAGACAGAGGGCGAGTTCGCGGGCGGCCTCCCGCGCAACGCCGAGGCGGCGCGCCGCCTCTTCGGGGGAAGCAACGTCCATCCCCCATGCGGACACCATCTCGAATCCGCCGATCCCGAAGAATCGGCAGAGCGCCTTCAGATAGGGAGACGCCTGCTCCATCGGGCTGCCGTCGGGGATCTCCATGCCGCGGGTCGTGAGCAGGATCATCTTCTCCGCCCTGCACAGCCCCGTGAAGTTGCCCGCTTCATCGCACCCGAAGGTGATGCCGGAGACGGAGACCCGTTCGCAATAGGTCTTGAGCGCCGCGGGAATGCCCATGTCCCAGAAGGGCGCGGCAACGAGAATGAGATCGGCGGATGCAAACTGCTTTGCAAGCGCAAACTCCCGATCCCGCAGATCGCCCTTGCTTAAAAGCGCCTCGCGGGCGGCATAGCCCGACCGGTCGAGCGGCCGCAGGGGAAGGGTGCCCAGATCGAGCCGCTCCGCCTCGTATTCCCCCGCGGGCAGCACCGAAAGAAACGCCTCTGCCAGCCTTTTGGTGCGCGAAACTTCGCCGCGGATGCAGCAATCGACAAAGAGCAATTTTTTCATGATATCTCCTTTTGATCTCACGGAAGTTCTTTCTTCGCGGAAAGAAATTCGTGGACCGAATACGCCGCGACGAGCCCCTCGCCCGCGGCCTTGACGTATTGGTAGGGTCTGCCCGTCACGTCGCCCGCGGCGAACAGTCCCTTGAGATTGGTCGACATATCGCGCGCCACCCGCACATGCCCGTCGGGCGTCGTCCCGATCCCGCCGACCAGAGCGGCCGGAGGCGCACTGTTGCGGAGCAGAAACACGCCGTCCACGGGCAATCCGCCGCCCGCGAAGCGCAGTTCTTCGACCCGCTCCCGCCCGGCGATCCCGAGGGGCGTCTCCTCCCGCACTTCAATGTTTTCGGCGCGGAATCGCACCCCATCCGGGCAATACACATACACATGCTGCGCGAATCCCGCCAGATATTCCGCCTCTTCGGCAAACGCCTTTGAGGAGAGCACGGCGGCAATCCGCTTGCCCTTGTAGAGCGCCCCGTCGCACACCGCGCAGTAGCTCACCCCGCGGCCGAGAAACTCGCGCTCCCCCTTCAGGCTCCCCTTCCGTTCCACGCCCGTGGCGAGCACGACCGTCCGCGACGGGAACATCTCCCCGCCCGCCGAAACGAGAAATCCGCCGCCCGCGGCGTACACGCCGTCTGCCCGCGCGGCATGAAAGGGCAGCGCCTCGCGCGCCGACTGCGCCTCAAGCAGCGCGGCGAGTTCGGCTCCGCGCCCCGAAAAAGAGGGAAAATTGCGCACTTCCTCCGCCTTCGTCAACTTTTCGCCGAATTTCTCTGCGCCGAGCCACAGAACGTTCCTGCGGAAATTCTTCAGCGCGAGCGTCGCTTCGAAGCCTGCGATCCCTCCGCCGATCACGATCGCGTCATACTGTTCCATACCTTCAGTATCGCACAAAATCATCTTTTTGTCAAGCGGGAACGTAAGGCATCACAAAAAACGGGGCGCGCTCCCGCCGCGCGCCCCGCCGCCGTTCGTCGGAACGGAACCTCCAAACGCTGCAAGCGCCATGCGCTCAGTAGTTTTCCGGCTTCAGAAACCCGATGATCCGCACCACCCCCACCGCGAGGAGCGCGGCAGCGACAACGCCGAACCCGATCAGGTAGGCCCAGCTATAGGGGATCGTATCGAACAGAATGAACAGCTGCCCCTTCCCGATCCCGCCGAGGCGCATCAACAGCAGAAGCGGCACCGCCACAAAGACGGGAATGGCGAGGGTGAGCGCATACCTTGCGATCTTCCCGCGGGTGGGCGCGATCGTAAGCCCCAGCCCCATGATGGCGACCATGAGGATGGCTCCGAGCAAAAGTCCCTGCAGACAGGGGTCCGCGCTCACCGCTTCGGGAGGTGTGGGCTCGGCCACGAAGACCCAGCTGCCCGTCACCGCTAAAATGATGAGCGCGAGGACAAGCATCGCAATCAAAAGGCTCACGAAGGTGACCACGGCGACGAAAAGGGTGTTGACGAGCGAGGCGAGGAAGAAAAAGCCTGTCTTGCGGGCGGGGCTCATGGGCAGCTGGTGGAACAGAGAGGGCCTCTGCCGCACCGAACAGACGAGCCCCGTGAGCGCCATGATGAAGAACAGGGCAAAGATGGGAGAATACGGGATGGCGTCTCCGCC
>CANROI010000003.1 GCA_947632165.1 uncultured Clostridia bacterium | reverse complement strand
CCGCCCCCGCGTGGTAAGATAGAGCAGGCTGAGCGGGATCAGAGAAAGAGATAGACGGAGCGGTACCCGAGATAGAAGCAGTAGATGTTCAGCACGGCGAGCACGGGCATGAGGATCATGAGCAGCAGATTCCCGAGACGGAAGCGCAGGGCGAACATCGAGGCATAGATCGCGGCCGCACCGCCGAGCAGAGCGGCAAGGATGAGTTTTCCGTCCTGTCCGTCGCCGCCTCCGCCGGCTTCGAACTCGTCGCGCTGCGTTTTGACGAGACGGAAAGAATAGAAATTGACGGAAAAAATGTACACCGTCAGGAGAATGTAGAGCAGGATCATAGCGCATACAGTATGCGCTTTTCGGAGTAAAATAAAACGTCTATGGAATCGTTGAGAGAACTTTATAAGATCGGGAAGGGGCCGTCAAGCTCCCACACGATGGGGCCCGAACGCGCGGCGAAAGATTTCATGAAGCGCTATCCCGAAGCGGAACGTTTCCGCGCCGTTCTGTACGGCTCGCTTGCCCATACGGGCGTGGGGCATCTCACAGACGAGATCATCCGTCTCACCCTTGCGCCCCGTCCCTGCGAGATCGTGTTCGACTTCGACCGCACCGATCTTCCGCATCCCAACATGCTCGACCTCGAGGGCTATCGCGGGGGTGATCTGCTCGGAAAGACGACCTATCTCTCGGTCGGCGGGGGGACGATCGTCATCGAGGGGGAACCCGCAACACGGCAGGAGACCGTCTATCCGTTTGAGAATTTTTCCGCGATCATGCA
Organism: uncultured Clostridia bacterium; assembly: GCA_947632165.1. GTDB lineage: Bacteria > Bacillota > Clostridia > Christensenellales > Borkfalkiaceae > Gallimonas. Next base: position 22,616 of record CANROI010000003.1, on the reverse strand, counting down.
GTACTGCAACGAGAAGCAATGTTCGCTCGAGCAGGTCGTCTATGACTTCGAAGACGAGGGGATCTACGACTTTTTAAGGGAGATCTGGCGCTCCATGCAGGAGACGATCCGCCGCGGATTGGCGACGGGCGGGGTCCTTCCGGGGAAGCTCAACCTTGCCCGCAAGGCCAAGACGCTCTTCGAATCGGTGGACGACGAGGAAGAGCTCGAGGCGCGCGAGCGGCGGCAGCTCTGTTCCTTTGCGTTCGCCACCTCGGAGGAGAATGCGAGCGGCGGCACGATCGTCACCGCGCCCACTTGCGGCGCCAGCGGCGTACTGCCCGCCGTGCTCTACTATGTCAGCCGCAAGAACGGCTATTCCGAAAAGCGGGTGGTCGCAGCGCTCGCCGTTGCGGGGCTTATCGGCGTCACGGTAAAGCAGAATGCCTCCGTGAGCGGCGCAGAGGCGGGCTGCCAGGCGGAGATCGGCACGGCGACCTCGATGGCGGCAGCGGCGGTGGGGCGGCTCTACGGGCTGCCCATGAACGAGATCGAATATGCCGCGGAGATTGCGCTCGAGCACCAGCTCGGGCTGACCTGCGATCCCGTGATGGGCTATGTGCAGATCCCCTGCATCGAACGCAACGCCGTGGCGGCGCTCCGCGCGCTCTCGAGCGTAGAACTTGCGCATGTTTTGTGCGGGACGCGCAAGATCTCTTTCGACACGATCGTGCGCACGATGTACGAGACGGGGAAAGATCTCAGCGCCCGCTACCGCGAGACGAGCGAGGGGGGGCTTGCCGCCAATTTCAAAGTTAGCTGAATTTGCACAGAAAAAAGCGGGGGGATCCCCGCTTTTTTCAGGTTCGGATCGGCCTGAATTGTAAATTTTTGCTTAACAAAATCCCTATGGTCATGCCATAGGGATGTTTTTCGGCACAGAGCGTTAAGCCTGCGGATTGAGCTGTTCTTCAAGCGCTCTTGCAAGCTGGTCGGGGCAGGAAGTGTTCTGTCTGCAGCGGATGCCCTTCAGAAGGGGCACGACTTCCTCGGCCTTTCTCCCTTCAACGAGCCGGCTGATGCCCTGCAGGTTTCCGCTGCAGCCGCCGATGAACTTGAGGTTGTGGATGCGTTTTTCGTCGTCGAGATCGAAGACGATTTGTTTCGAACAGGTTCCCTTGGTAGAATAAGTGATCATAATTTACCTCTCTTTAGTCGACAAGCGTTTCATATACGACGGAGTAGAGCTCCGCGGCCTTGTCCTCCCATTTTTTATAGATGCCGTTCGCCGTGCGCTTATCCGGAACGACGAACTTCAGCTCCAACATGGGCTGGACGGGGGCGAGGATCTTCAGAAAGACGGTATAGGAGCCATCCTTGTTCTGATAATAGTCGGACTTGCATTCCTGGCGGTTGCGGAATTTCGCGCTGTTGTTCTTGACGAACCGCGAGATCTCTTCGCGCGAGCTGCGCGGAATGTTGATGTAGAAATTCGCGAGCGTCTCTCTGCCTTCCGGGGTGATCGTGTAGAGCGTATCGTCCATGCTCGGGATCTCGCAGATAAAACCGTCCGACAGGAGTTTGTGGATGAGCACCATGCAGTCCATATAATTGATCCAATCGTTGGACGAGGTGCACATATCGATCAGCGTGCGCTCGGAGAGGGGACATTCCATCTTATCGAACACAAACAGCAAAATCAGCTTATTGACAGATGTCTCTCCTTTCACTTGCATGATCTCTTCCTTATGTGAGAGCGATTTTCTTCCGCCTTGCGCAGTTGGTTTCGGCGACGAAAATGATTTCTTCTATTATACCCGAAATCGGCCGTAAAATCAAGGCTTTTTGCTGAAATTCACAAAAAATTTTGTAAGCGCCGATCTTCGTTCAAAAAAAGAGGGGAAACAGAGATAAATTTCGAAAAATTTCTTTCCTTTCGCGGGCAGTTTGTGTTATAATGATAAAAACGGATCCCGCAAGGCGTTCGGGGAGGCATATATGGAAGACAACCAGACGAAAATGCAGCGGTTCTTCACCGCATGCGACGAGCTCATCACCGGGAAATTCATCCTGGCGGATACCAAGATCGGCGAATTGCTGCGCTCCGTGGCAACTTGCAACGATCTGACGCAGTTGTTCGCGGCCGTCACGGACGGATTCGACTATCCCGCTGCCAAGCGGGCCTATCTCAAAGAACCCGAAATGACCAAGACCCATCGCGGCGAGGCCTATCTTCCTTCCGACCGCAGCGAGGTGCTTGCATTCGTGTTCTGCCTGCTCGTGGAGTTCGACAGCGGCAGCCTGAAACTGAACGACTTTCTCCTCCGTTACTTTTATGAGGACGGTAGTTATACGGCAAGCTACGGGCTCTTCGTCGAGCGTATGATCCGTCCTTTCCGCGACATCGTCCGCAGTTGCTTCCCCGATGTGGGGAAGTGGGGGGATGTCTCCCTGCAGCGCAAGCGCGAAGACAATCTGCTCGAAATGCTCTCCGGGAAGGTCTCCGTCGAGCGTTCCCGGATCGCCGGGCTCTCCCTGCCCAAGGAAAATGCGGTCGCGGGAGAGATGATCCTCGCGGAACTGTATGCCGCGATCGGCAGAAAGGATATTGCGGAGATCAAGGCGCTCCTGTGCGGCTATCTCTATTTCCTCCAGGTCGTCAACATCTCCGATACGAACAGCAACGAGATCTTCCTCATTGCGGGCGAACTCTGATTCGAGGCGCAGATATGCAGCTCAAAGAAACGACGGTCGAAAAGCACTATTTATTCCGCGGCAAGATCGTAAATCTCCGCCGCGATGAAGCCCTTCTTCCGGACGGGAAGCCCTGTCTGCGCGAAGTGGTCGAACATTCGGGGGGCGCATCCGTGCTCTGCGTCAGGGAGGGCAAGGTCGCCCTCGTGCGGCAATTCCGCTATGCCTATGGAGAGGAGCTCCTCGAGATCCCGGCGGGCAAGCTCAACCCGGGCGAGGACCCGAAGGAAGCCGCGGCGCGGGAACTCGAGGAAGAGACGGGGCTCTCCGCCGGAAAGCTCGATCTGCTCCTGACGCTCTATCCGACGCCCGGCTATTCGAACGAGAAGATCTATATCTATATCGCTTCGGACGTGCATGAGGGCAGGCAGCACCTCGACGAGGACGAATTTCTCAGCGTTGTCTATATGCCGGTAGAGGAGGCGCTCGCAAAGATCGCAAGCGGGGAGATCAAAGACGCAAAGACGATCGCCGCGCTGCTCTTCTTCAAAAATCTTTCTACGAAAACGATCTGACAGGATCTTGCATAAAAAGCCGCCCGCTTCTTTCCGAAGCGGGCGGCTTTTTACACGGAATCGGATTCGAAACGGTGAATGCTACCGTTTGGGCTCAGTTGTTGCAACCGCAGCCGTTGCCCCCGAAGATGGTGCTCAATGTACCGTTCCGATAAAGGCAGTAACCGAGTGCAAGCAGGATGGGCCAACCGCAGCCGGAAAATACGCTCGAATTGAATACATTTCCGCTCGTCCCGAGGATAAGCAGGATGATGAGGATCCAAAGGATGCCATTGCCCTGTAAACAGCTATTCATAGTTTTTCCTCCTTGATAGCGGCGGCGAAGTATGTATCTTTGTTCCGCGGCCGCTTCTATATTATCCTATGTACGGGGTGGAAAAAAATGTTCCCCGAAAAGCCGTTCATTTGGTTGCAAAAGCGCCGCCGATTTGGTATAATAATTAAGATGACTCGTTCGGAGGAAAAACACGGCAACGGTTTTATCCTCTCAGGAGCGTCGAAAATTTATTTTTTCACGGATATTCTTGTCATAGAAATCCGATGGAGGTAATTTAATATGAAGAAGGGCTTCTTTTCCGCCAAGAACATTGCCTACCTTGCAGTGCTTCTCGCGCTCGTCGTCGTGTTGCAGATGTTTGCGTCCGCAATCCCGATCGGACCTGTCTCGCTCAACTTTTCGCTTCTGCCCATTGTGCTCGGCGCCGTCCTGTTCGGACCCGTCGTCGGTGCTTTTTTGGGGCTCGCCTGCGGGATCGTCGTGCTCATACAGGTCATTACGGGTACCGCGCCGTTCTATCTTGTGATCTGGACCAACAGCCCGCTTGTGACCGCTTTGACCTGCCTTGTCAAGACGACCGCCGCGGGGCTGATCGCGGGATGGCTGTATAAGCTCATCTCCCAAAAGAACAACTTGGCGGCAACCTTTGTCGCCGCGGGGATCGTGCCCATCGTCAACACGGGGCTCTTCATCCTCGGCTGTCTGTGCATGTCGGGAACGATTGCTGTCTTCCAAACGTCACTCGGTGGGGAAGGGAACATCTTCGTATTTATCATTGTCAACATCGTGACCTATAACTTCTTTATCGAATTTGCGATCAGCCTTCTGCTTGCGCCCGCCCTGCACCGTGTGGTGCTCATTGTCGAAAAGCAGATCGGCAAGAGACGCAGTTCAAAAAAACTCGTCGGATCGGAACAATCATGATCATTTGTATCGATATCGGAAACAGCAATATCAAGTATGCCGTATTCGACGGCGAGGAACTGAAGTTCTCCTTCCGCGTCGCCACGGAGATGAAGAAGACTTCGGACGAATACGGGATCCAGCTCATCTCCATGCTCGAATTCAATCGGGTCTCCCGCGAATCGATCAAGGGCGGGATCTTTTCCTCGGTCGTGCCGTCGCTCGATTACACGATCGCCCATATGTTGCAGGTGTATTTCGGCATCACGGCCATGCAGCTCGCTCCCGGCCTCAAGACGGGGCTCAAAATGCGGGCCGACAACGCGCGGGAGGTGGGCGCCGACCGCATTGTCAACAATGTTGCGGCACTCAGATATTACGGCTGCGGGAAGCCGATGATCATCGTCGACTTCGGTACGGCAACTACCTTTAATATCTTAAACGAAGAAGGGGAGTTCATCGGCGGCGTCATAGCGCCCGGCATCAAGGGCTCGCTCGACAGCCTTGTCAGCGGCACGGCGAAGCTTCCCCGCGTCGAGATCGAAGCGCCGAAGAGCGTGATCGCGACGAATACCGTCACCAACATGCAGGCGGGCATTGTCTTCGGCTTTGCCGGTTTGGTGGAATACATCGTCAAGAAGATCAAACGGGAATTGCAGACAGAGGATGTCGTCACGATCGCGACCGGCGGATTCTCCGAAACGATCTCACATGAGACGAAGTGTATCGATGTGATCGATAAAATGCTTACACTCAACGGATTGAAATATCTGTACGAACTGAATGCGGAAGGGAGGGCCAAATGAAGAAGGTCGGAATCGCAATACTCGGTCTCGGCGTCGTAGGCGGCGGGACGTATCGGATCCTCACAAAGAACAGGGAATTCTATCAAAGGACGCAAGAGGTCGATCTCGTGGTCGAAAGCGTGCTCGAGCCGGATGCGGCGAAGTTGAAAGCGCTCGGCGTTGCGCCGGAAGAGATCGCCTCGAACATCGCAGAGGTCGTCTGCAATCCCGATGTGAACATCATCGTGGAATGTATCGGCGGCACAGAGGTCGCGCGCGAATACGTGCTTGCCGCACTCAATGTCGGCAAGACGGTAGTCACCTCGAACAAAGAGCTCTACTGCAAATATTCGCATGAGCTTGAGCGCGCGGCAAAGCGCCAGAATGCGGGTCTTTACTATGAGGCAAGTTGCGTGGGCGGCGTTCCGATCATCCGCACTTTGCTCGACGGCGTCCAATCCAATCGCATCGAATCGATGATGGGGATCATCAACGGTACGACCAACTACATTCTCACGAAGATGTCCGAGAGCGGCGCCGCCTATGAAGACGTGCTCAAAGAGGCGCAGGCGCTCGGCTATGCCGAAGCGGATCCCGACGTTGACGTTGAGGGCTACGACGCGGCATACAAGCTCTCCATACTCGCATCGCTTGCCTTTCACACCAAAGTTCCTTTCACCAAAGTGTTTCGGGAGGGGATCACGGGGATCTCTCCCGAGGATATCGAGAACGGGAAATCGCTCGGCTATCGGATGAAACTCCTTGCGATCGGCAAGCAGACGCATGAGGGGATCGAGGTGCGCGTACATCCCGCGTTCGTGCGGAAGGATCATCCGCTCGCTTCGGTCGGCGGCAGTTTCAATGCGATCTTCCTGAGCGGCGATTCCGTGGGCGACGTCATGCTGTACGGTAAGGGAGCGGGCGAATTTCCCACGGGCAGCGCGATCGTGAGCGACATCATCTATGCCGCAACGCATTCCGAAAATAAATATTCTCCCTTCAAAAACACGGCAACGGCGGACAAGGGCGTTCGGTTTGTCTCCGACTTCAGGAGCGCCTACTACATGCGGCTCACGGTGACGGACAGGACCGGTGTGCTTTCCAAGATCGCCGCGGTGTTCGGGAAGAACAACATTTCCATTCTCGAGATGATCCAGCGCGGTTGTGAAGAGGATGAAAAAGCGACGATCGTCATCGTCACGCACGAAACGCATGAGGCGGCGATCCGGAATGCGGTTTCGAAGCTCAATGCAAGCGACATCGCCAAGGTGGAATCCATCCTTCGCGTCGCTCTGTAAAATCGAATGGGGGTCCGGGGCGCGCCATGCGCCCCGTTTTTTACAATGAAGAAAGGATTTATTGTGATCAACGCCTATACCGAGGCTTCGAGCGAGCTCAATCAGCCGAAGCGTTTGAAATCGGAACTCGAAGCGCTGGGCGTGAGCATGGAGATCGTCCGCAATTCCCCATCGATCCTGCATAAAGAGGGGGACTTCGCCGTCTATGCCGACAAGGACAAATACGCCGCGCGGGCGCTTGAAAAGCGGCTCCGCATCTTCAACCGCGCGGAGGCGATCGAGATCTGCGACGACAAGATGCTGACCCATCTTGCGCTCGACGGCTTCCCCATGCCGGAAACGATCCCGTCTCTTCTCTGCTATACACCTTCCGCGCCCGTCTCGGAAGCGCTTTTGGGGGAGGTAAAGGACCGGCTCGGGTTTCCCGTCGTCGTCAAGGAATGCCACGGTTCGCTCGGCAAGCAGGTGTATCTCGCACGGAACGAGACCGAACTCAGAGCGCTTGCGGAGAGGCTGAAGGGGGTGCCGCATCTCTACCAGAAATTGATTGCAGAGAGCGCCGGCCGAGACCTGCGCGTCATCGTGATAGGGGGTAGGGCAGTCGCCGCCATGCGCCGGACTTCCCAAACGGATTTCCGCTCAAACGCGGAACTCGGCGGCATAGGGGAACCGTTTCCGCTCGACCGGGAAGCGACCGATTTGTCGGAAGCGATCGCCCGCACGCTCGGGCTCGACTATTGCGGGATCGATCTGCTGTTCGGAAAAGACGGATACCTCATGTGCGAAGTGAACTCCAATGCCTTCTTCGGCGCAATCGAAAGAGTTACAAGGCAAAACATCGCGCAAGCCTATGCGGAGCATATTTATCGAAAAATTTATATCGAAAACGCAAAATAAGCCGTTTTGCATAGTATTATGCGTGACATAATATGTGGTTGCCCTGCCTTCCGCAGGGCTTTTTCTTGCCCAAAAATAAATATTCTTACGTGCCTTGGCGCAAATTAGGGGTATATGGGTGAGCTGCTTGTTTTCTCGCTGTTTTTCGGAACATTTTTCTTTCTGTTGCCGATCTTCGTATATGCGGACGCATATGTCGACGTCAAGGAAAACAAGTGTTGGTTTGCCCTGAGCCTATATAAATTCTTCAAGGTATTCGGCGGCTATCTGCAAATCACCAAAGATGGGATCGCTTTTCATCTCAGTGAGAAAAAGGCGGTGATCCTGCCCTATCAACAGATGGCGCCCATGCGCAAAAAATTCGAAGTGACCAAGGGGTTTCAGCTCTACCGCTTTCATCAGATCATTGAAACGGGCGGCGAGGGGAGGCCTGCAGGCGTCGTCATGGCGGCAATGCTCCGTTCGCTCGCTTCAGCGGTCGGTTCCGTGATGACCTCTCTGCATCCCTTTCTTTCGATCAAGAGCGGCGTTTTGCTCACCGAACGGACCGATCTCAAACTGACGGTGCAGGCGGTGACCATCTTCAACGGGCTCATCCTATCGGTCGCATTCGGGAAAAAAATATTGGAGGCAATCATCAATTGGATCAGAAAACAAAGATCGACAGCATTATGGAAAAGACGGCGCAGCAGCTCACGAGCCTGATCGACGTCAACACGGTCATCGGGAAGCCGATCTTCTCCGCGAGCGGCGCCCAGATCATTCCCTTTACCAAAGTCACGATGGGGTATCTCTCCGGGGGCGGGGAATATGGCGAGGTCAAGGCGATCAAGGAGGACGAATGCTATCCCTATGCGGGCGGCGCCGGCACGGTGATCAACCTGAAACCGGCCGGGTTCCTCATTGACGACGGTAAGAAGTGCCGCATCGTGAAGGTGACCGACGACCCGCTCGACGGGCTCATCGAGAAAGCGGGGGAACTTTTCGGAAAACTGACCGAAACTCCCGCCGAGCACGATGAATAGGCGCAGCTTCTGCGCGCTTGCGCTCCTTGCCGCTTCGATGATGCTGCTTTCGATCCATGCGTGCGGCATTGCAAGCGTGAATGCGGCGGCCGAAAGCATGGCGGAATGCGTGATCGAAGCGTCTTCCAAGCGGGTCCTCCATGAAAAGAACGGGCGCGACTGCCTGCCCATGGCAAGCACGACCAAGATCATGACGGCGCTGCTCATTATAGACGACTGCGATCTCTCTCAGACGGTGACCGTGCCGCAGGCTGCCGTCGGGATCGAGGGCTCAAGCGTCTATCTGAAGGCGGGGGAATCGTATACGGTAGAGGATCTGCTGTATGGGCTCATGCTGCGCTCGGGAAACGATTGCGCCGTGGCACTCGCGCTGTATCACAGTGGCAGCGTGGAGGCTTTTGCGCGGAAGATGAATGAAAAGGCCTGTTATTTGGGCGCCGAGGACACTTTTTTTGCCAATCCGCACGGGCTTCCCGCCAAAGGGCATCACACGACGGCGCGCGATCTTGCGCTCATATCCGCCTATGCCATCGAAAATCCGACCTTCCGGCAGATCGTTTCGTGTAAATATTACGATAAATACGGCTGGAAGAACAAAAACAAGATGCTCTGGAATTTCGACGGTGCGATCGGCGTAAAGACGGGTTTTACGATGGATGCGGGACGCTGTCTCGTCACGAGCGCAGAACGAAACGGAATGAAGATCGTTTCCGTCGTTCTGAATTCGCCGCAAATGTTCGAACGCTCTTCGGAATTGCTCGAAAAATGCTTCGGCGATTATCACATGGAGTGCCTTTTCGATTGCCAAGAGCCCGTCGAGGGCCTCTCGGCGCGCCGCAGTTTTCTGTACCCGCTGAGGGAAGGAGAGCGTGAAAAAGTCTCCGTGCGGGTGGAAAAAATACAGCCGCTTCCGTCAGAACACGGAGAATTTGCGGGAACAATGCAGATCTATCTTGAAAACAGCTTGATTTTTTGCCAGAATTTGTATATCATATAGTCATTGGCAGCGCAGGGATTGCGCGGCGGAGGCTGTATGAGAATCAACAAATTTTTGGCGGAACAAGGAGTCGCGTCGCGGAGACGTGCGGATGAGCTTGTCGCGGCGGGCAGGGTCACGATCAATCAGAAAGTTGCGCGCCCCGGCGATGATGTGGCAACCGGGGATGTGGTGACGCTCGACGGAAATCAGCTTTCCCATAAGGTCAAGTTCGAATACTACCTGCTGAATAAGCCCAAGGGCTGCGTATGCACGGCAAAAGACGATAAGGGAAGAAAGACCGTGCTGGATCTCCTGCCCGAAGGCGCAGGAAGGGTATTCCCCGTCGGCAGGTTAGACTATGATACGGAGGGGATCCTCATCCTCACGAACGATGGGGAGCTGGCATACCGTCTGACGGCGCCTCAGAGCGAGATCCCCAAGACATACCTCATCAAGGTAGAAGGCACGATGACGGCGGCACAGGTGAATCGCCTGCGCGCCGGAGTCGAGATCGAAAAGGGCGTCGTGACGAAGAAGTGCAAGATCAACGTCATCGAAACGGACAAAAATTTCACAAAGCTCCATGTGACGCTGACCGAGGGCAAGAACCGTGAGATCAGGAAGATGTTCGAGGTCGTTGGCAAAAAAGTGGTCTTTTTGAAGCGGATCAAAGTCGGAGAGCTTACGCTTACGGGATTGGACCGCGGGGCTTGCAGAAAACTTTCGCAAGACGAAGTCTTTTACTTAAAAAATCTGTAAAATCATTGCCGCCGCAGGCAGAGCCTGCGGCGGCGCTATATAACAAAGACAAAATTCATGAAAAACTCCGTAAAAGGCCAACAACTTTGCCCAATATGTGGACGCTGTTTCCATCATCGAGGACAAAATCGGAGAGGGCGGCATTTTCGGGATGGAGGATGATCTTTCCGTCGCGGCGGAAAAACCGTTTGACGGTAGCGCCCTCGTCAATTCCGTCGTCGAACATCGCTACTACGATATCTCCGTTTTCAGCCGTCTCCTGCTTTTTTACTACGATCTTATCGCCGTCGAAAATCCCGGCGTCGATCATACTCTCGCCATGGACGCGAAGCATGAACAGATCTTCTCCTGCAAATTCCGCAGCGGGGAGGGAATAAAAGCCTTCGAAATTTTCACGCGCTAAAATAGGTTGCCCGGCGGTTACGGCGCCGATCAGGGGGACCTTGACAGAATCGCCGCCCGAGATCGCAACGGCGCGCTTTTTCTTATCGGCTTTCTGCAGATAGCCCATGTCCTTCAGGCGGTTGATGTAGCTATACGCCGTCGCCGTCGACTTGATCCCGAGGTCACGGCAGATATCCCGCACGGAAGGCGCAAATCCGTATTCTTTGACGTATTGATTGATATAGTTGAGAACGACCATGAGCTTATTGTCGTTGAGCATTTTTTCACCTCCGCCATTAGTATAACATAAAAATCAAAAACTTGCAAACAAATGTTCTATGTTTTTCGAAAATTTTTTAAGAATTTTCTTGTTTTTTTCTTGGGAAAGCCTTATAATAGTGGTGGAGGAGATCGGAATGGAAAAAACAATGTGTGTCCTCGACGAGACGAAGGAATGCGATAACTGCATGGAATGTGAGATCTGCGACCTTGATCCGAACAAAATCTGCGACAACTGCGGCAAATGCCTCGAGATCAAAGATGTTGCAAGCATTAAGATCGACAAGATATATCTCGACCCCAAGGAATACAGAGAAAAATAATAGATATAGAGTACTATGTCTGACATACTACGCTATATCTTGCGAAAAGCGCTGAATCGCTCGGCATATTCGATCGGGATCACTGCTAAGATCTCCATGCCGGGATCCGCGTAATTTACCTTGCGCTCGTATAAAAAACTGCGGAGCTTGCCGTATTCCGCCGTCTTTTCATAGGGAACGAACAATTCCGTCTTTATAAATTTATCTTTCAATTCTTCAAAGATCCGCTCTTTCAGTTTACTTAGGCCAAGGCCTTCTTTGGCGGAGATCCGTATGGAATCCCGAGGAAAATCACCTTCGCTCATCAGATCGCATTTATTGATCACGACGAGGTAGGGCGCCGAAAAATTCATTTCGCGCAATGTGGAGATCGTAGTATTCAGCTGCGTTTCATAATCACCCGAAGCGTCGCAAACAAAGAGCGCGAGATCGCAATTCAACGCGCTTTCGAGCGTGGACTTGAAGGCCTCGATCAGATGATGGGGGAGATCCTGCAAAAATCCGACGGTATCGACCAACAGGAAGGGGACTCCTTCAATTTCAAAGGCACGCGCAGTCGGATCGAGCGTGGCAAACAGCGCATCCTGCGTATGTGCATCGGCGCCCGTCAAAGCGTTCAGAAGGGTCGATTTCCCGGTGTTGGTGTATCCGACTAACGCGATCGTGCGCACTTTGTCCTTCTTGCGGCGCTCCGTCTGAAAAGATCTGCGCTTTTCGATCTCTTTGAGCCGTTCCTCGAGGGAATGGATGCGTTTCCGGATATGCCGTCTGTCCGTTTCGAGCTGAGTTTCACCCGGTCCGCGCGTTCCGATCCCGCCTCCGAGCCTTGAAAGAGACTCTCCCTTGCCCTTCAAACGGGGATAGAGATATTTCAACTGTGCCAATTCGACCTGCAGCTTCCCTTCGGAGCTCTTCGCGCGCAGGGCAAAGATATCCAGAATGAGCGCAGTGCGATCGATCACTTTCCGATCGCCGAGCGCCTTTGAAATGTTGATCGTCTGGGAAGGGGAGAGCTCCCCGTTGAACAGGACGGTCAGTTCCAAGCCCTCAAGCTGTTCTTTTAATTCGCGGAGTTTTCCCTCGCCGATATAAGTTGCCGGGTTGATTTCATGCACATTCTGATAGATCGTGCCGGCATATTCTGCCCCGGCGCTCTTTATCAGCGCAACCGCTTCTTCGTGCAAGATTGCGTAGTTAGCGCTTAAAATCGGTTGGATCACATAGACAAGCTCGATCTGATCTGCCATATTTCCTCAGGTTTCATCTCTTTTATGCAACTTTACGGCGCCGGCGACAGACCGCCGATGATCTTCCGTGATGGCCGCATAATGTTTGCGCGTCGTGTTTACATCTTTGTGCCCCAAAACATCTGCCACAATGTAAATATCGCCCGTCTCGCGATAGAGGCTTGTCCCGTAGGTAGACCGTAGTTTATGCGGCGTGATTTTTTTGAGAGGGGAGACGATCTTGGCATACTTCTTGACCAGATTCTCGACCGCGCGCACCGTGATCCTGCGGTATTGGAGCGAAAGGAAGAGCGCATGTTCGTTGGGCGGAACCCGTTTATCGTTCTCCTTTTGCGCGATATACGCCGCAAGCGCATCGCCCACCTCCTCGGAAAAGTACAGGATCGCTTGGTTGCCGCCCTTTCTGGTCACGAGAAACGAATGATCGGTAAAATTGATGCTCTCGTTGTTGAGCCCCACAAGCTCGGAAATACGAATGCCCGTCCCCAAAAAGAGCGTCAGAATCGCCGTATCGCGGATCTTTGTCTTCTCGTGATAGCCGTCGGCATGAGAGGGAAGCCCGCACCCTTCCTCGGCGACATCCAAAATCGCGGAAACTTCGTCGGCTTCGAGGCGGATGATCTCCTTTTCATGGAGCTTCGGCGTAGCGACCTTCGTGGTATGATTGACTTCGATCAGTCCCTTGTTGAAAAAATATTTGAAAAGGGAGCGGACCGTAGAAAGTTTTCGCGCTTTTGCACGCTCGTCACAAGAGAGCCGCCTCCCGCGGAAGGCGTAATGGGAGAGGTAGCTCAGATAGATCTCGATATCGGTATCGGTCACTTTCTCAAGATCCTCGAGTGTGATCTCACGGACTTCTTTCCCGCGAAATTTCTTATGAGAGAGGAAGTCAAAGAAAATGCGCAAATCGTAACAATAATTGAGCCGCGTAAGCGCGCTGGTGCGGTTTTCCACGCCACGCAAAAAATCCTCACAGAAATAGGGCAACTCATCGAGCAGCTCTGAAATGCGGTCAATATTCTTGAGGTTGCGCTCCAAATAATAATTCGAATCGTTATTCATGAGCCCATTATAGCAAATAAAGAGGGAGATGTCAAGATTTTGCGAATAATTCACCGTTGGGAAACAGAAGAGGAAAGGGAAAAAATTTGTGCGGGACGCCCCGTCCCTCTATGGGGTAGGCAAAAATATCCTCAATGGAATGTCAATAACTATTCGCAAAACGCAGCTTTTAAGAATAGTTTAGGGTAAAAAAACTGATTATTTCCAAGTTTTTGCGACTTTCAGAATTTTTGGTCGTGATCCCGATAAAATCCGGTTTTTGATCAATTTCGTAGGAAAACGTTTTATAAATAAGGCAAAAGTTAAGCTTAAGAAGAATCAGAGAGATTTTTCAGGCAAATTATGAGGGAATTTATGCCGAAATCAAAGTGTGTTATGTCACACATAGTATATCCATCGATGCTTTATGCGCTGATTTATGCCTGACATAGTATTTATGATCCGATTCGTGAAATGATCCCGTATGAATTTGCGTCGATCGTCAAATGGCCGCGTTTTCTCTCGCCGGTCAGATGTTCGACGAACACGCCGTCGAAGGTTGCTTCGTATTTGTTCTCCGAGCGGTTCACATAAATGTATGCCGCTTTTTTGCCTTTTTTCCGCTCGAATACCAGGCAGGACGGATCGGAGTAGACCTCACGGTAATCTCCATCTTTGAAGACCGATTTGAGCTTTTTCATCCGGATGTCCGACAGCTTGCGGTAGAAGCCGAGGAGCTCCTCGTCGGGATGTTCCCAATCAAAACAACGGCGGCAGAACGGATCCGAATAGCCCTCCATGCCGTTTTCGTCGCCGTAGTAGATGCAGGGGACGCCCGGCATTGTAAATTGGAGCAAAACCGCGAATTTCAGCAGTTCTTTGGCGTGTCTTTTTTCGTCTTCGGTGAGCCGGGTGACCGCCATCTCTTCCTTGTCCGTGCAGATCTTGCGCCCGAGGACGGTGAGGATCCGCGGCGTATCGTGCGTTCCGAGGATATTCATGAGCGAATGAAGCGCCGCCTTGGGATAGTTGTCGATCAGCGCGGCAATCGTAGAGCGCAACTGTTCGTTAAATCCCGTAGCGACAAAATTGATGATTGCATCCTTTAGCGGGTAATTCATCACGCTGTCGAGCTCTTCGCCTTGAAAATATTCGCGCCGCTCGCCATAGGCAATCTTGTTGGAGGCGTCCTCCCAGACTTCTCCGATGATGATCGCGTCTTTGTTCTCTTCTTTGACGGCTCTGCGCAACTTTTTAATGAAGAAATCGGGGAGCTCATCGGCGACGTCCAAACGGTAACCGCCGATCTCATGGCGCAGCCAATGCTTCAAGATGCCGTCTTCCCCGAACATAAATTCCTGATAAGAGGCAGACTTCTCGTTTACGGAAGGGAGCGTCTTGATCCCCCACCAGCTCTCATAATCGTTCGGGAAGGAGTGGAAGCTGTACCAATCGGAATATTGAGAGGCCCGGGATTGGTAGGCTCCGACGGACGGATAGTGCCCGTAGCGATTGAAATAGCGGCTGTCGGCACCCGTGTGGTTAAACACGCCGTCCAAAATGATGCGCATGCCGTGCGCTTCGGCCTCTTTTACAAGGGCGTCAAAATCATCGCTCGAGCCGAGCAACCCGTCGATCTTGCGATAGTCGCCCGTATCATAGCGATGATTGGAATAGGCCTCGAAGATCGGATTGAAATAGAGAACCGTTACGCCAAGCGATTGGAGATAGTCCAATTTTTCACGGATCCCGTTGAAGTTGCCGCCGAAAAAATCGTTGTTGAGGACCTGCCCGTTTTCATCCGGCCGAAAATGAGGCGTCTCGCCCCAATTGCGCAGAATCTTTCCGTCTCCGAGCGGGTAGTTGCCCGCGCCGCGGCAAAAGCGGTCCGGAAAGATCTGATACATCAATCCGCCCTTGAACCAATCCGGCGTGCTGTAATGCTCGTCATAGACGGTGATCTGCCAACTCGGATGTCTGGTCCGGGAGATCGTTCCCTTGCGGCATCTGCCGCAGATGAGGACATCCTCCCCGATTTGAAAATAGTAAAAATACAGCCCCGTGCGGTTGATCTTCAGCGTGATCGTCCAGCCGGATTCCGTTTTTTTCATCGGGAAATAGAACTGTTCGCAGCCGTCGCGTCCGAAGACGAGCGTACAATTTTCGGCGGAGAAGAAACCTTCTCCGCTCGATCTGCGATACACATTCAAATTCAATTCGCTTGCGCGCGGGATAGCGCCGATGAGGCTCTTGCACGCGGGGTCAAGCGGGTTAAAATACAGTTCCATTTGTCCGAAATCCGCACTTGCGCTGCGTCATTTTTTGAGGGGTTTCAGATTCCAGATACGCTCTGCATACTCGCGCACGCTCCTGTCCGCGGAGAAATATCCCGCCGCGGCAATGTTGTTGAGCGACTTCCGGTTCCACTCCCGCTTGTTGTTTTGGTAGAGCTCGGAGAGCTTGCTCTGCGTCTGAGAGTAGGATTCGAAGTCCGCAAGGCACATGTAGGGATCGGAAATCGGGGAGGTATGCAACAGATAGTTGGCAATCTCTGCGAACGAACAGCCGTTGAACCCGATGATCAGCGATTCGATGATCTTGCGGAGAATGGGATCCTGGTTGTAATAGGAGCTGGAGTTATAGCCTCTGCTCCAGATCTCGTTGACTTCTTCCGCCTTGAGGCCGAAGATGAAGATGTTCTCGTCCCCCACCCGCTGCGCCATTTCGACATTTGCGCCGTCGAGCGTCCCGATCGTGAGCGCGCCGTTGATCATGAACTTCATGTTGCCCGTTCCGCTCGCTTCTTTCCCGGCCAAAGAGATCTGTTCCGAGATCTCGGAGGCTGGCATCAGCTTCTCGGACATCGTGACATTGTAATTCTCCAGATAGACGACATGAAGTTTCTTGCTCGCTACGGGATTCTTGCGGATATCTTCCGCAAGGAAGCAGATGAGCCGCATGATCTGTTTTGCCATGTCATATCCCGCCGCGGCCTTCGCGCCGAAGATATAGGTCTTGGGGACGAAATCGAGGGACGGATTTTCACGGATGGCGTTATATTCCGCCACGATATGCAGCGCGTTCAAAAGTTGGCGCTTGTACTCGTGCATGCGCTTCGCCTGGACGTCGAAGATCGTATCGGGGTCGAGCACGATATTCTGTTGCTTCTTGACGTATTCCGCGAGCTGCACTTTTTTGATGCGCTTGATCTCATCGAGGCGCTTCAGAACGCTGTCGTCGTTTTCGAATTTCTTGAACTCCGCCAAGAGGCCGGCATCCTTCGCGTACCCGGTGCCGATGCATTCGTCGAGCAAAGCGCAAAGTTCCGGATTGGATTGGTTGAGCCAGCGTCTGTGGGCAATGCCGTTGGTCACATTTGTGAATTTTTCGGGCGTATACTCATAGAAATCCCGGAAAATGCTCTGTTTGATGATCTCGCTGTGCAACTCTGAGACGCCGTTTACCATATGCGAGCCGACAACGCACAGATTCGCCATGCGCACGGTATTGTGGGTGAGAATGCACATCCTGCCGATCTTGTTCCAATCTCCCGGATATCTCTGCCACAGGTCGTCGCAGAAGCGGCGGTTGATCTCCTTCAGAATGGAGTGGATGCGCGGCATTCTGCGCGCGATGAGATCCTCGGACCAGGTCTCGAGCGCCTCGGCAAGGACCGTATGATTGGTATAGGCGCAGGTCGCGGTGACGATGTTCCACGCCGTGCTCCAATCGAAGTAATTTTCATCCACGAGGAGGCGCATGAGCTCGGGGATCGCGAGCGCGGGGTGGGTGTCGTTGATGTGGATCGCCGCCATCTGGGGCAGGAGCGCCAAAGAGCCGTATCTGCGCTTGTGATCCGCAATAATGCACTGCAGAGACGCCGAAACGAGGAAATATTGCTGTTTGAGGCGCAAAGACTTCCCCTCCGAATGGTTGTCGGAGGGATAGAGAACTTTGGAAATGAGCTCCGCCTCGCTGTCCTCGCGCATCACGGCGTCGTAATTGCCCTGCGAGAAGAGCTTCATATCGAAATTCTGCACCGAGCGCGAGCGCCACAGACGGAGGACGCTGACGGCCTTGGAATCCGCACCCGAGACCATCATGTCATAGGCGATCGCCTCGATCTCCTTGGCGTCGTGATAGATGATCTCCATGCCGCGGTCGGTCCAGCGCTCTTCCACCGTTCCGTCGAAGCGGACAATAAACTGCTTATCGCTGCGTTGGGTGAGCCAGCACTCGCCGCCGGGGAGCCAGACGTCCGGCAATTCGATCTGCCAGCCGTCGATGATCTTCTGTTTGAAAAGACCGTATTGATAGCAGATCGAGAACCCCATTGCGGGAAAATCCTGCGTGGCGAGCCCGTCTAAAAAACATGCCGCGAGGCGGCCGAGTCCCCCATTCCCGAGCCCGGCGTCGGGCTCCTCTTCATAGAGGTCCTCAAGTGTGACTTTATAGCTCTTCAGGGCGCCTTCAATCGCGCTCTTGATCCCGAGATTATAGATGCTGTTCTTGAGGGAGCGGCCCAGCAAGAATTCCATGCAGAGATAGTAGACGCGCTTTGCCCGCGCAGCCTTGATCTTGCGATGGAATTGCAGCCGTTTTTCGAGCATGATGTCTCTCACGCTCATGACGACTGCCTTGTAGATCTGCTCCCGCGTTGCTTCAGCGGGAACCACGCCGAAATATCTCGAGAGTTTCCCGCTGATCAACTGTTGTGCTTCTGTTTGCGTTAATTTGCCCATAAAAGTGTTATCAGCTCCGAGAATTATTGTAGCATACTCATAAACAAATCTTCATAATAGGTTGCGGACCTGCTCCAGGTGAAGTCGGTCGTCATCGCTTTGCGGACGAGTTTCATCCACTCTTCCTTATTGTGATAGACGCCGATCGCCTCATTGATCACATAGAGCATGTCATAGGCGTTGTAGTCGCGGAAAGTGAATCCGTTGCCGCCGGCGCCGTAGGGCGTGATGCTGTCTTTGAGGCCGCCCGTCTCGCGCACGATCGCGATCGTCCCGTAGCGGGAGGAGATCATCTGGGAGAGCCCGCAGGGCTCGCTCTTGGACGGCATGAGGAAGATATCCGCCCCCGAATAGATCTTGCGGGAGAGGTCGGAATTGAAAGAGATCACCGAAACAACTTTCCCGGGATAGCGGCGGGCAAGGTCGGAGAAGTAATTTTCGTAGACCGAATCGCCCGTCCCGAGCAAGACGAACTGTATATCCTGGCGGAGCGCCTGCTCGATGACCTCTTTCACAAGGTCGAACCCCTTGTGCCCGACGAGGCGGGAGATCATCGCGATGATGGGCGTCTCGGGTTTGACGGGCAGGTTGAGCATGCGCTGCAACTCCTCTTTGCAAACGGCCTTGGGCGCGACGTCATCCGCCGAATAGTTGGCAAAGAGCGCCTTATCCGTCGCGGGATCGTAATAATCGGGGTCGATGCCGTTCAGGATCCCGCAAAGTTTGAACTCATTGCGCCGCACGATGGGATCGAGCCCGTGCGAATAATAGGGATCCTTGATCTCCATCGCATAGGTGGGCGAAACGGTGGAGAACCGCTCGCAACATTCGATCGCGCCCTTCATGAGGTTGATGCAGCGGTCGAATTCCACAAGATTCTTGTAGTCATAAGAAATGCCGAAGAGATCTTCGAGGATATCGAGAGAATATTTGCCCTGATACTCGATATTGTGGATGGTAAAGACCGCCTTGATGAACTGATACTCGGGGCGATAGCAGTAGATTGTCTTGAGATAGAGTGCCGCAAGCGCCGCCTGCCAATCGTGGCAGTGAAGAATATCGGGATAGAAATTGAGGAATCCGAGGATCTCCATGACGCCGCGGCAGAAGAAGGCGAAGCGTTCGCCGTCGTCGTAATAGCCGTAGCAGCCGGGACGTTTGAAGTAGTACTCGTTATCGACGAAGTAGAACGTAACGTTATCCTTCACATATTCGAAGATCCCGCAATACTGGTTGCGCCAGCTCAGCGGAACAAAGATATTGCCGATGAAACGGAAATCCTTGCGGTATTCCTTGCGGATATCCTGATAGAGCGGAATGATGACGCGGACATCGAAACGATCGTCCGCGGCGATCGCCTTGGAGAGAGAGCCGATGACCTCCGCAAGGCCGCCTGTTGCAATGAAGGGCGCCGCCTCAGAGGCGACAAACAGGATCTTCTTCTTGGAAGCGATGCTGATCTCCGCTGGTGCTTCCTCTGCGGGCGCGGGAACGCTGTCGACGATCTCCACTGCGGGAACGTTCTCAACGGTCTCTTTCGCCGGGACCTTGGCCGCGGTTTTTTTCACTGTCTTTTTTGCTGTCGTCTTTTTCGTTGTGGTGCTCATAACTCTATTTTACTCCTTTTTTTGCCATTCGGCGTATCAATCAAATAAGTTGCATTACGGCGAGAAACGCGGGCAAGCCCGCGCTTCCATGTTCAGCCGGAAGTGATCCGGATCAGAGCATCCTGCCTTTCGCAATGAAGTACGGAAGCTCTTCGCAGCCGGCAAGACGGCGGCGGTCGCGGATGACAACGTTCTTGTCGGTGATCACGCAGTTGAGATCCACATTGTTTTCGACGACGCTGTCTTGCATGAGAATGGAATTTCTCACGACGCTCCCCTTCCCGATCTTGACGCCGCGGAAGAGAATGCAGTTTTCGACCGTGCCCTCGATCGTGCAACCGTCGGAAATCAGGGAATTCTTCACAATGGCCCCGTCGAGATACTTCGAAGGCGCAGAATCGCGCACCTTGGTATAGATGTCGCGTGCGCCGAACAGCTCGTCGCGGGTCTTGCGGTCAAGTACTTCCATACTATGCTTGAAATACTTTTTGAGCGAGTTGATGCCGGCATAATATCCGTTGAATTTGTAGCCGAAAATGCGGATGGTATCCACATTCTTGGTGAGGATATCTCTGCCGAAGCTCGAGAATCCGCGCTGGACTGCCGATTGGATCGTGTCGATGAGGTATTCTCTGCGCATCACCATGACGTTGACATAGAGGTTGAACTTGCCCTTTCCGTTGACGTTGGGATTGATCTTGAGTTCCTTGATCCTTCCCGTGCCGTCGGGCGTGAGCGTGATATAATAGGAAGACTCCACGCTCTCCTCTTCGTGATAGACCATCGTGATGTCTGCCTTGTTATCAACATGCGCGCGCACGATGTCCGCAAAATCCATTCTCGCCATGCCGTCGCAGTCGGAGATCACGACATAGTCCTCTTTTCTGTGCGTGAGGAAGCCCGTGATGCCCATGAGCGCCTCAAGGCGGGTCGTATAGGGAACGTCCGTCTCATTGGAATAGGGCGGAAGCAGGATGATGCCGCCGTCTTTGCGGGCGAGATCCCAATCTTTGCCGCTGCCGAGGTGGTCGATCAGCGATTGATAATTGTTCTTGGTGACGATCCCGACCGTCGTAATGCCGGAGTTCACCATGTTGGAGAGCGCAAAGTCGATGAGGCGGTATCTCCCAACAACGGGAATGGACGCCATCGTTCTGTGCTTGGAAAGCTCCGGGATATTTTCATCGTGAATATTGGAGAAAATCACTCCTACCGTAGAATATGCCATTTCGTTATTCCCCCTTGTAATCCTTATCGAGGATCTTGCCGCCCTCGACCTTGCAACCGGCGCCGATGGTAATGTTCCTGCCGAGCACCGCGATCGATCCGCCGACCTCGTCGCCGACCCGGGCGTTCTCTTCGATCACGACATTTTCATCGACAATGGCATAACTGACAACTGCGCCCTTCTTGACGACCGTCCCCGCCATGAGCACGCTGTCTTTGACGACGGCGCCCTCTTCGACCACGACGTTGCTCGAGAGCACGGAATGTTCGACGGTGCCCTCGATCTCGCAGCCGAGCGCGATCATCGAATTGCCGATCTTCGCGGTATCCCCGATGAATTCGGGCGGAGCGAGCGGGCTGCGGGAATGGATCTTCCAATCGGGGTTGCCAACATCGAAGTCGGGCTCTTCGCCGAGCAGGTCCATATTCGCCTCCCAAAGGGAACTGATCGTGCCGACATCCTTCCAATAGCCTGTGAAGCGGTAGGAGAACATCTTTTCGCCGGCATTCAACATGTTGGGAAGAATGTTCTTGCCGAAGTCCTTCTCGGAATCCGGATCCTGCTCGTCCGCCTCGAGATATTTGAAGAGCTTCTCCGCGGTGAAGATATAGATCCCCATCGAAGCGAGGTTGCTCTTGGGCTGCTTGGGCTTCTCTTCGAATTCATAGATCGAGCCGTCGGCGTTGGTATTGAGGATCCCGAAGCGGGAGGCCTCTTTGAGCGGCACTTCGATCGCCGCGATCGTGCAATCGGCGCCCGTCTCGATATGCGCCTGCAACATGGCGGCATAGTCCATCTTGTAGATGTGGTCACCCGAGAGAATGAGCACATACTGAGGGTTGTACTTCTTCATGAAGCTCATGTTCTGATAGATGGCATTGGCCGTCCCTTCGAACCATGAGGACTTCTTTTTCGCCTGATAGGGAGAGAGGATATGGACGCCGCCGTAGGTGCGGTCGAGGTCCCAAGGCTGTCCGTTCCCGATATACTCGTTCAGTTCCAGCGGCTCATATTGGGTGAGGACGCCGACCGTGTCGATTCCCGAGTTGATGCAGTTACTCAGAGGAAAGTCGATGATGCGATACTTTGCCCCGAATGCAACCGCGGGTTTTGCAATCTTGTTTGTGAGCGCATAGAGCCTTGACCCCTGCCCGCCCGCAAGCAACATTGCGATGCATTCTTTCTTTCTTTGCATAATAGGTATGCTCCTCCTGTTAGAATTTCCTTATTTGATCTTGCGGCTTGCGCCGTTCTTACCGTTTTTGTCGGCCTTCGGGCCGTTTTCTTTTTCAAGCTTCTCCGGCTCGGGCTCTCTTACGAGATAGAGGCAGCAGAGCTTCGGCATCGGAAGCGGGATCGAATATTGCTTGCCGTGCGTGGGTTTTTTTACGGTTCTGAATACCCTTTTCCTGCCCCCTCTTCCGCCGAATTTTTCCTCTTCCGAGCTGAACACGATGCGGTACTTGCCCTTCGCGTTCACCCCGAGAAGATAGTCGTCTGCATCCACACCGGAGAAACTGACGACCGCAATGACTTCGTTCCCGGCCTTGTCCCTTCTGAGGAAAGAGACGATATTCCGGTCGGCGTCGTCCGG
>CANROI010000002.1 GCA_947632165.1 uncultured Clostridia bacterium | reverse complement strand
GAGTACAACGGCGCATATCCCACCGAGAACATGCTGGCGGATAACGGCAAAGACTACATGACCTGGAGAGGGGACGAAGCCGCAAAGACGAAGATCAGAAATTACATGGAGGCAGCGACCTACACGCAGGCGGATCTCGAAGTGGAGTTCACGATCGCGGGCGCGAACATGAACGAACACCCCGTGTTCCAGGTGTTCAAGCACGCGATGGAGCTCCTCAACGAATGCGGCTGGAACGTCACCGTCAAGCCCGACGCAACGGCGCTCGTCAAGCTCTCCACCGGTTCGCTCGCAGTCTGGGCGGCAGCCTGGGGCTCGACCATCGACCCCGATATGTATCAGGTCTATCACAAGAACTCCACCGCGACGAGCGTGCTTGCCTGGGGCTATCCCACCATTCTCACCGACTCGAGCAACGAGTACAACGATGAGAGGGCCATCCTCAATTCCCTCGCAAAGCTCATCGATGACGCGCGCGAAACGGACAACAAGCAGACGCGTACGGCGCTCTATAAGGACGCCATGAGCTATGTGCTCGACCTTGCGGTCGAAATGCCCGTCTATCAGCGCCAGACCCTCTACGCCTACAACAGCGAAGTCATCGACGAGAGCACGCTGCCGCACGACAAAGACGGCAAACTTGCCTGCAACTCCTATACCTCGCCCCTTTCGAGGATCTGGGAGGTCGACTTCGTTAAATAATAATTTCACCGGAGTAATCTCATGTTGAAGTATATCCTCAAACGGTTGGGGTTGTCGATCCTCATTCTGATCGGCGTTTCCCTGATCATATACATCCTGGTGCGCTGCATGCCCTTCGACTACGTCGAGCAACAGCTGACGAAGCTGGGGCAGGATAAGGGCGCAACGGAGGAGATCAAGGCCGCGCTGTATGCGCGCTACGGGCTCATGCCGGATCCGAACTTCTGGCAGATCCTGCAGGGCTACGGCAATTGGCTTCTGGCGCTGTGCAGGCTCGATCTCGGCCAGAGCTTCAGCACGCAGACGAGCGTGCTCACCGAGCTTGCCACCCACATGACCGTCTCCTTCTGGATCGCGTTTGTCTCGATCATCTTCGAGTACCTGATCGCGATCCCGCTCGGCGTCACCGCCGCCACGCACCAGTATTCCATCCGCGACTACGTCGTCACCGTATTCGTCGTCATCGGCATCTCCATGCCCTCCTTCTTCCTCGGGCGCATTCTGCAGAATGTCTTTGCGGAACAGCTCGGCTGGTTCTATCCGAGCGGTATGCTCGATACGACGGGAGGGGATGAAGGCGTCGGGCTGATCGTCAACTACCTCAGGCATCTGACGCTCCCGATCGTCTCCACGATCATTCTCAGCATCGGCGGCACAATGCGCTATATGCGCACCAACATGCTCGAGGTGCTCAACGCGGACTACATCCGCACGGCGCGGGCAAAGGGCCTGAAGGAGTCGAAGGTCATCTATAAGCATGCGCTGCGGAATACGATGATCCCCATTGTCACGATGATGGCGGGCGTGCTGCCCTCCCTGTTCTCGGGCGCAATGATCACCGAGCAGGTGTTCGACTTGCCCGGCATCGGTAAATGGGCGCTCGACGCGGTCAACAATGCGGATATCCCCGTCATCATGAGTTACAACATGTTCCTTGCGGTCCTGAGTGTGATCGGCGTGCTCTTGTCCGATCTCATGTACATGGTCGTCGACCCGCGCGTCAAACTTTCCTGAGGAGGCCTTCTATGGACGAGAGAGATGAAAACAAATTGAACCTCCCCGAAGGCGAAACGGAACCGTTCGAAGCGCGCATTCCCGAGACGGAGGACATTGTGTCCTCCGAAGCGGATGTCGCCGACGGCGAGAAGCCGCTCGACCGCAATCTCAAGCTGATGTCCCCCGGAAGGATGGTCGCAAGACGGTTCTTCCGCTCCAAACTGAGCATCATCGGGCTCGTGATGATCGTATCGCTCATTCTCTTTTCATGGCTCGGCCCCGTGGTCTACACCCGCTGGGGAGAGACGGAGACCGATTACAACGGCCCGACCGACTATCAGAACGAAGCCGAAGTGACGATCACCCGCGATGACGGCTCGACCTACACCGTCTGGCAGATCCAGGAGGTGCACAAACTCACCAATGCGCGCGCCTATCCGAGCGCGGATCACCTTCTCGGGACCGACGTGCTCGGCATGGACGTGTTCGTCCGTCTCATGTACGGCGGGCAGAAATCCATTGCGATCAGCTTTATCGCCGTGTTCGCGATCATGATCATCGGCGTCATATTCGGCGGTATCGCGGGCTATTTCGGCGGTTGGGTCGATAACGTCATCATGCGTATCTGCGATATCCTGATGTGTCTGCCCGGGTTGCCGATCCTGCTGATCTTGGGCGCCGTGCTCGACGCGATCGGGATCAAGGGCTCCGACCGAATCTACTATCTGATGATCTTTCTGACGGTGTTCTCGTGGTCGGGGACCGCGCGTCTCGTGCGCGGGCAGATCCTCTTCCTGCGGGAACAGGAATACATGGTCGCGGCGGAGGCAATGGGCTTCTCCACGGCGAGGAAGATCTTCAAGCATCTTGTGCCCAACGTCATGCCCCAGCTCATCGTCTCCATGACGCTCTCGCTCGGCAGCATGATCCTGTATGAGGCGTCGCTCTCCTATCTCGGGTTGGGCGTGCAGCCTCCCTTCGCCTCGTGGGGCGCCATGGTCAACGCGGCGGAACAGCCCGAAATTCTGAGAGGTTATTTCAATATCTGGGGTCCTCCCGGCATCTGCATCATCCTTGCCGTGCTCGGATTCAACTTTGTCGGCGACGGATTGCGCGATGCGCTCGATCCCAAAATGAGGAGATAGCATGAATCTGTTTAAGAAGAAAGGCGAGGGCTCGGAGACCTCCGATAAGCACTACCTCTCTGGCAAGGAGATCCGTGCCATTGCAAAAGAAAACAACAAAGTCATGCGCCGTCTCGAAAAGTACAAGCGGCGCAAGGCTCCCGAGTCCGAGTTCGTCACCGAGATGAAGGACCCTGGGAATATTCTCGAAGTGGAGAACCTTCACTCCTATTTCTTCACCGACCAAGGGGTGGTGAAGGCGGTGAACGGCGTCTCTTTCAACGTCCCGCAGGGCTCCGTCGTCGGCATCGTCGGCGAATCGGGCTGCGGGAAGTCGGTCACGAGCATGTCCATCATGCGCCTGTTGCAGGGCCCCACGGGGCAGATCTGCGAGGGCGCCATCCGCTTCAAGTCCTTCGACTTCAAGCTCGACGAGAAGGGCAAGCCCATCCCGATCTGGGAGGACGACGAGAACGGCAACCCCATCTACGACGAAGTCTACGTCAAGAAGGGGAAAGTTCCCGTCTGGGAAGACGACGAGAACGGCAACCCCATCTACGACCCCGCAGTCGGCAAGTCCGGCGAGGCCGTGCTCGACGAAGAGGGCAACCCCGTGCTCGAGCGCCGGCAGAAGCGGGACGAGAAGGGCAGAAAGGTCTTTGAGCGGGAAGTCGCCGTCAAGCTCGACAAGGCGGGCAACCCCGTGCTCGAACGCCGGCAGAAGCGGGACGAATACGGCACCAAGCTCTATGAAATGGAGGAGAAGGTGTTCGATATCGCCCAAATGCCCACCAAGGAGATGTACCGTCTGCGCGGACGGCAGATCGCCATGATCTTCCAGGAGCCCATGACCTCGCTGAACCCCGTGTTCACGATCGGCAACCAGCTCGACGAAGTCACCCTCCTGCATGTGCCGGGGGCGACCAAGGAAGAGGCGAAGCGCCGCTCCATCGAGATGCTCAATCTCGTCGGCATCGCCATGCCCGAACGGGTCTATGCCTCCTATCCCCACGAACTTTCCGGCGGGATGCGCCAGCGCGTGATGATCGCCATGGCGCTCGAGGGCAATCCCCGCCTCATCATTGCGGACGAACCCACGACCGCGCTCGACGTCACGATCCAGGCGCAGATCTTAGACCTTCTGCGCGGGCTCAAAGACCGCATCAACGGCTCGATCCTGCTCATCACGCACGACCTCGGGGTCATTGCCGAGATGGCGGATTTCGTCGTCGTCATGTATGCGGGGCGGATCATCGAACAGGGGACCGCGTCGGAGATCTTCCATCATCCCATGCATCCCTATACGATCGGCCTGCAGAAGAGCAAGCCGACCATGGATTCTGAGGCTGATTCCCTCTTCAACATCCCCGGCAACGTGCCCAACCCCATCGAGATGCCCAACTATTGCTATTTCCGCGAGCGCTGCTCGGGCTGTAAGGAGAAGTGCTTCGGAGACTATCCCGAAATGGTGCAGGTGAGCCCGACCCATTGGGTCGCATGCCATCTGTACAGCCCCGACGAGCGCGCCAAGGAGGACGTCAATGAGTATTAAGAAGCAAGAGTCCTATCAGGAGACGCTCGACAAGGAGGAGGCAAAGCGGGAAGGCGTCGGCGAATATGCGGATTTCAACGACGCGGAAGAGGCCGCCAAAGAGCAGGCGGCGCGCGATCAGCGCGCTTTGGAGGACCGGCAATTGCCGCCCGATCCCGACGCACTTCTCGAAGTGCGCCATCTCAAGAAATATTTTTCTCTGAAGAAGACCGTCACGGGCAAGACGACGCTCTGGCTCAGGGCGGTGGACGATGTCTCGTTCAAGCTCAAGGCGGGCGAGACGCTCGGGATCGTCGGCGAGTCCGGCTGCGGCAAGACGACGCTCGGCAGAACCATCCTCAAGCTTCATCAGCCCACCGACGGACAAATCTTTTTCGAGGGGCAGGACATTGCCAAATACAAGCCCGCGCAGATGCGGCCGCTGCGCACGCAGATGCAGATCATCTTCCAGGATCCCTATTCGTCGCTCCCGCCCCGCAGCACGGTCGGCGGCATACTTTCCGAGCCCGTCAAGGTGCACAAGATCGTCCCGAACGACGAGATCAAGGATTACGTCCTCAAGATCATGGAGCAATGCGGCCTGAGGGATTACTACTACGAGCGCTACCCGCATGAATTTTCGGGCGGCCAGCGCCAGAGGATCTGCATTGCCCGCGCGCTCACGGTCAATCCCAAGCTCGTCGTCTGCGACGAGCCCGTCTCCGCGCTCGACGTGTCCATCCAGGCGCAGATCATCAACCTGCTCAAGAAGCTCCAGAACACGATGGGCTTCACCTATCTGTTCATTTCGCACGATCTCTCCGTCGTCAAGCATATTTCCGATCAGATCGGCGTCATGTACCTCGGGTCGATGGTGGAATTCGGCGATAAGAAGAGCATCTTCACTAATCCCCTGCATCCCTATACGCAGGCGCTCTTCTCAGCGGTGCCCAATCCCAACCCCGATGTCAAGATGAACCGGATCGTGCTCAAGGGCGATATCCCTTCGCCCGCGAATCCCCCCAAGGGCTGCAAATTCCACACGCGCTGCCCGAGGGCGATGGAGATCTGCAGCCACATCGCTCCCGTCTATAAGGAGTATGAGCCGGGGCATTTCGCAGCTTGTCACTGCTATCCGCAGGAGGACTGATGTCGAAGAAAAAGGAAGAAAAGAGCGCGGAAAACACGCAGCCGCAACAAAAGAAAGTCAAGGTCGTCTATTACGACGACGGCTCTACGGTCGCCGACATGAGCGGCACCCGCCGCAACAAGAACGCGGATAAGTCGACGCGCAAGGAGCGCATGCGCACCTTTTTGGGCGTCGCCAAAAAGATGGTGATCCCCATGCTCGCCACGCTTGCCGTGTTCACGCTCGTCTATATCATCCTTTTGAAACTTGCGGGGCAGTTATGACCCGACAACCGAAACGACCGGAGGAGGCTTTGCCTCCTCCGTTTTTGTTTGCCGCGATCCGCCGCATGCACGGAGGGGCGGCGCATTCGCATAAAATACAGTGCGGCTCCTGCCGCTAATTTTACCTCAGAGGTCATCTTATGTGCAATACCTGCAATACCTGTAATACCTGCAACTCCTGTAACACCTGCAACGGCTGCGGTTCCTGCGGGAACGACGTCTTGCTCGCCTCCCTCACCAATCTGTTCACCGTTCCTTCCCGGAGCGGTTGCGGCTGTAACAACGGCTGCGGCTGCAACCAAAATCGCAGCGGTTGCGGTTGCAACAACGGCTGCGGCTGCAACAACGGCAACAACACCAACACCGCCAACATCGGCACGTTCGACCTGTACTATGCGCGCCAATACGGGCTCTGCACGGGCTGCGGCGGTGGCAACGGCTGCGGCTGCAATTCCTGAACGCCCGGAATTTCATACGGGCGGCGCGCCGAATGGCGCGCCGCCTTTTCTCTTTAAGAAAAAAGCCCGCAGGGCGGGCGAAGGCACAAAAAAACTGTGAGAGCTTTTTTTGTTACGGCTCACCGAAGCGGGAGCACGACAGGTAACTCCGACAAAGCAACCTCATGGCACACGCACGGCTCCGTTTAGTGCTGCTGTATCCCTACCCTGACACGGTTCGCGGACGTACGTTGCATAAGACCTTGTGATCAACATCCCTTATCGCGCGCAGCCTTCCATGAACTGCACCGAGAAAAGCGTTCGGTTCTGCTATAGCGGATTGCAGATACAGGGCACCGCTGACTCCCCACCTATCACAGCAATAACAGTATAGCGCAAAAGGATGCCTTTTGGCAAGCGATTTTAGGTGATAAATGTTCCCTCCGTGCCCGGCAAGGCTTGACAGTTTTTGCAAAACCGTCTATAATAGAGGCGAATCGGAGGATATATGGCAAACTGTACGCATGATTGTTCCACCTGCAGCTCGAACTGCGGGTCGCGCAATGCAAAATCGTTTATCAAGCCGCTCGGCAAGGGATCGCATGTCAAGCGGGTCATTGCGGTCGCAAGCGGCAAGGGCGGCGTCGGGAAATCGCTCGTGACGGCGCTGCTCGCCGCAAGGGCGCGGGCAAGGGGATACTCCGTCGCCGTGCTCGACGCGGATATCACGGGCCCCTCCATCCCCAAGATGTTTGGCGTAGACCGATTGGCGACGGGAGAAGAGGGGAAGATCTTCCCCGTCACGACGCGGAGCGGCATCAAGCTCATGAGCATGAACTGCCTGCTCGAGCATGCGGAGGATCCCGTCGTCTGGCGCGGCACGCTGATCGCGGGTGCCGCGGTGCAGTTCTGGACGGACGTCGTATGGGGCGAGACCGACCTCATGTTCATCGACATGCCGCCCGGAACGGGCGATGTGCCGCTCTCCGTCTTTCAGAGCATCCCGTTGAGCGGGATCGTCGTCGTCACGACGCCGCAGGATCTCGTCGAGATGATCGTCGGCAAGGCCGTGAACATGGCAAAGCTCATGAACGTGCCCGTTTTGGGGCTCGCGGAGAACATGAGCTTTTTGACCTGCCCCGATTGCGGGAAGAAGATCGAGCTCTTCGGCGCAAGTAAGGCGGAGGCTTTGCGGCAGAAATATTCCGTTCCCGCGATCGCGCGCCTGCCGCTCGATCTGCGCTTTGCGGCGCTCGCCGACGGCGGCAGGATCGAGGAGGCGGATACCGATCCGCTCGCGGAGATCTTTCTCGAGATCGAAAAATCGCGCCAGATCAAAGAATATCTGTAAGCCGCGGCTTGCTCCGGCGATCAAAAAGAGAAGGGAGGCAAACACTTTGCCTCCCTCATGTTTTCATGGGATCGCCGGGCGGTCATTTTCCCTCTTCTTCTCCCTCGACGACGATGACGTTGGAGAGCGCCCAGCGCTTGATGGATTCCGCGGCGCTCTCGCAGTTTGCGCGGGTCTTGTAGTCGGCGCTTGCCGCATGCAGCCCGCCGTTCTTGTTGAGGATCTGCACGCGATAGCCGTTCTTGGTCTCTTTGACCTCTAACCGCCCCTCGGCGATGTTGGTCTGATAGGTCTTGATGCCCGCCTTTGCCCCGGAGAGGGAACTGTAGGTCGTGGCGCTCTCGAGCATCACTTCCCCGTTGGAGGCGACGAGCGAGAAGCCGAACCGGTCGCCGTCCTTGTAGACGGACCACTTTCCGTTCGCGCCCGAGACGGGAGTCGCTTTCTTTGCGGGCGCCGCGGCGACGGCCTTCGGTTTCTCGGCCGCGGGCTTCTTCGCGGGCGCTTTTGCGGGGGCCTTTGCGGGCACCGCGGGCTTCTTCGTTTCGGGTTTCTTCATCATATCTTCCTCCTTATCGGGTTCTTCCTGTACGGCTTTCGCCTCGGCCGGTTCCGCCTGCTCCTCCGCGGCCTCGGGCGCTGCGGCGGGCGCCTCGGGCGCTTTCTCCGCTTCGGGCGCGTCCGCCGTCGCCTTTTCCGTTTCGGAGACTTCGGGCGTTTCGGACGCTTCGGCCTCCTGCTTCTTCTTTTTGGCGCGGACGAGTTCGATTGCAAGCAAGACGATCAGGGCGATGATGATCACGAGAAAGACCGCGAGCAGCGCGAACAGGACCGGATGTTCTGTGAGATATTCCAACATGGGCGTTTCTCCTTTTCAACTAATTTTATTATAACACAGGATGCGCCGTCTGTCAATCCATTGACAAATAATTTTGTAGGAGTTATGATAAGGATATGAGACATACGATCATTATCGGAGGGGGAGCCTCCGGCATGGCGTGCGCCGTCTTTTTGGCGCGGAAGGGGCATTCCGTGACCGTTCTCGAGCGGGGGGAGCGGCTCGGCCGCAAGCTGTCCGCAACGGGAAACGGGCAGGGGAACGTCACAAATGTGCATATGGGAGCGGAACACTATTTTTCGGATGATCCCGAAAAGGTCGCCCGTGCGCTCGGCCGTTTCGGCTGCGAAGAGACGGTGCGCTTTCTCGAGTCGATGGGGGGCATCTTCCTGCCCGATGCGCGCGGCAGGGTCTACCCTGCTGGGCGGCAGGCCTCCGCCGTCACCGATCTCTTCCGCAGGGAACTTCTGCGCCTCGGCGTCGAAGTGCGCCTCGGCGCGGCGGTCACGGAACTCTCCCATGGCCCGAACGGATTTTCCCTTCTTGCGGGAGGGGAGAGATGCACCGCCGACGCCGTCGTTCTGGCGGCAGGCGGGATGGCGGCCCCCAACTTCGGCACCGACGGCTCCGCCTATGAGCTGGCGCGCGGATTCGGGCATACGATCACGCCCTGCCGTCCGGCGCTCGTGCAGCTCCGCTGCGATCCCTCCGCCGTGCGCGGGCTCAAGGGGATCCGCGTGGATGCGGGGCTCAGGGTCCTGCGGCAGGGAAAGCTCCTCTTCGAGGGCAGGGGAGACGTCCTCTTTACCGAGAGCGGCCTCTCGGGCGACGCCGTCTTCCGGGCTTCCTCCTATGCGCAGGCGGGGGATCTGATCGAGATCGATCTCCTCCCCGACGTGCGCGCGGAGCGGCTCAAAGAGGCGCTCGGGAAGGGGACCCTTCTCTGCATCGTCAACAACGGTCTTGCGCGCGCGCTCGAAAAGAAGGCGCCGCGCGGGCAGCTCGCTTCCCTCCTCAAACGGTTTCCGGTCGGGGTGACGGGCACGCTCGGCTATCGCTATGCGCAAGTCACGCGGGGCGGCATTCCGCTTGCCGAGACCGACGAATCGCTTATGAGCCGGCTGCAGAGGGGGCTCTTCTTCACGGGGGAGATCCTCAATACAGACGGCGAATGCGGCGGATACAATCTGCAGTGGGCGTTCACTTCCGCCCACCTCGCCGCGGAGGGGGTGGAACAATGCTTCTGACGGGAATTTCCCTCCGTCTCGGGCAGCCGGAGCGCGAGCTCGTCCGCATCTGCGAGAAAAAGCTCCGCGGGCCCTGCCTTTATTTCAAAATTCTGAAAAAATCGCTGGACGCCCGCGACAAGCGGGATATCCGCTGGGTCTATACCGTCGAATGCGACAGGCGGGCGCGGAAGGAACCGCCGCGCGTCTATCCGAAGATCGCAGGTCCCTCGCCGAGGGTCATCATCGCGGGCGCGGGGCCCGCGGGGCTGTTCTGCGCCATCCGTCTGCTCCGCCACGGCATCCGCCCGCTGATCGTCGAGCGGGGGAAGCGGGTGGAGGAGCGCGCCGCAGACATCGAAGCGTTTTTCAGAACGGGTGTGCTCGACCCGAAGAGCAACGTGCAGTTCGGCGAGGGCGGCGCGGGGACATTCTCCGACGGAAAGCTCAACACGCAGACGAACAGCCCGCTCAACCGCGAGGTACTCGACCTCTTTCTCGAGTTCGGCGCTCCCGAGGAGATCGGCTACCTCGGCAAGCCGCACATCGGCAGCGACAACTTAAGGCGCATCATTGCCGCCATGCGCGGCTACATCCTTGCAAACGGGGGAGAGATCCGCTTTTCGACCGTGCTCGACGACGTGGAGGTCAAAGAGGGGAAACCGGTCGCCGTTTGGCTCAACGGGGAGCGCACGGAGTGCGATCATCTGGTGCTCGCCGTGGGGCACAGCGCGCGGGATACCTTCGAGATGCTCTTCTCCCGCGGATTTTCGATGGAGCAGAAGGAGTTCGCCGTCGGGGTGCGCATCGAGCATCTGCAGGAGGAGATCGGGCGCGCGCAGTACGGCGAACGGTTCCGCGAGCTCCCCGCCGCGGACTATCGGCTCGTCTCGCACGCGCAGGAGCGGGCGGCGTTCACGTTCTGCATGTGTCCCGGGGGAGTTGTCATTCCCTCTGCCTCCGAAGCGGGCGGCGTCGTGACGAACGGCATGAGCAACTTTGCCCGCGACGGGCAGAACGCCAATTCCGCCCTCGTCGTGCAGGTGCGGCGGCAGGACTTCGGCGGCGAACATCCGCTTGCGGGCGTCGCCTTCCAGCGCAAATTGGAGCGCGCGGCGTTCGAAGCGGGCGGCGGAGATTACCGCGCGCCCGTGCAGCTGACGGGGGATTTCCTCGAAGGCAGGGAGAGCTCCCGTTTCGAGGGCGTGCTGCCGACCTATGCCCGCGGCACCTCGTTCGCCCCCATGCAGGCGATCTTCCCGCCCGAACTGGTCGCGGCAATGCAGTCTGCGCTCCTCGATCTCGGGAACAAACTGCACGGGTTCGCCGCGCCTGAGAGCGTGCTCACGGGCGTCGAATCGCGCACGAGTTCGCCCCTGCGCGTTCTGCGCGGCGACGATCTGCAGGCGGTGGGGAAGGCGGGGGTCTATCCCTGCGGCGAGGGCTGCGGCTATGCGGGCGGCATCACCTCTGCGGCGGCGGACGGCCTGCGCGTCGCGGCGGCGATTTCACGGAAGTACATAAAAGAATGAGCATTTGAGCAAATTTTTCGCCGTTTTTATCTCGTTTTCACACTACTGTCACATATGGGGCTTATAATAGGGAAAAACTTAAATATACTCCATATTTTTTCATATTCTCTCACAAGCAAGCCCTCCCCGGTTGGGGGAGGGCTTGCTTGTTGTCATAAAGTCCGGCCTTGCGGTCAGACAAACAGCGTCTCGCTCTGGTTGGTAAAGACGCCCGTCAGGGCGTTATAGAGTTCCGTCGCCCGCCCGTCCGTCTCATAGCAGGAGAGCGCCTCCCGCTTCAGCACGCCCGTGTCGCTCTTGCGGGCGAGCACGGGGAAACTTCCCCGCGCGAGCGCGCCGAGGAGCGCGGCGTTGTCGGTGCGCTTCACGGCGAGCACCTTGAAGTAGAGGGGCGCGTCGAGATAGGCGCGCGCATCCCTGCGGGCGATCCCCAAAAAGTTCTGCGCCAAAATGCGCTTGAGCCGCGAGAGGGTATAGCGCTTCGAGACGACTTTCGAGAGGAGATCGTCGTAGAGGGGGTTGCTCTTTGCCATGGCGCGCAGCCTGTTTTCGAGCCCCTCGGAGCAGTCGGGTGCCTTGGTCACCTCCTCCGCCGGCTTGGAGAGGAGGGCGCAGACCGCCGCCTGCCGGTAGGCGTTCCCGCCCGCCGTCTTCAGATCGGCGAACACGCCCGCGGGCACATTGTTTTTGATCGCCTTCAGTTCCTTCTTCCCGCCCGCTGCGAGCGCCGCGCGGAGCGCCGACGCCGAAGAGAAGTTTTTGAAGAGGGAGACGTCGGCATATCCGCCCCCGACGCGCGGAATGGGGAGGGGTTCGATCGCGCATTTCTGCTGCAGCAGGGCGCGGCAGTATTCCACGCCCAAAATGTTGTTGGGTGCGGTGAGCATGGCCTCGTCGACGTCGCCGTTGAGCGCGAGCACGGCGTCCGTCCGCGCTTTCACATAGGAGGTCCCGTCTTTCATGTTGTCCTTGAGCAGGTTCTTGAACTGCTTGTCCTCGGAGAGCGTGGCGCGCGCCGCGCGGAGGAAGTCCTCCTTTGTGCCGCTCTCGCAGCCGAACGCGAGGACCTTCACATCGGGGATGGCGCCCAAAAGATGCACCGCGCCGCAGGCGAACAGCTCCGCGGGCGCCACGGCGAAGGCGGCGGGCAGCTCGAGCACGATGTCGGCGCCGTTCTCCACCGCATGGCGGGCGCGCGTGAACTTATCGAGCACGGCGATATCCCCCCGCTGGGTGAAATTGCCGCTCATGAGGCAGAGGATCTTCTCGCATCCGCTCGCCTTGCGGATCTCGCCCAACTGATAGGCGTGCCCGTTGTGGAAGGGATTATATTCGCAAATAACTGCACAAATTTTCATGTTTTTCTCCGCTTGTTCTTTACAATTTTTCCCAAATGGTGTATAATGATCGGGAAAGATTTCCCTGACCTTCATTATACACGAAAGGGCGGGAAAAATAAAGGATTTGTACGGAGAATTTCTTATGGCATTTATGGACAAAGTCAAGGAACTCGGCAGAAAGCTGACCGAGAGCGGTACCATCGTAGAGGAGATCAAGAAAAAGGCCTCCGAGCTCGACAAGAAGATCGTGCTTTGCGAGGGCGAAGACAGGCGGGTCGTCGAGGCGGCCGCCATCTGCGTTCAGGAGAAGATCGCGCGCATCGTCCTTCTCGGCAATGCGGAGCAGATCCGGTATGCCAATACCGATATCGACTTGACGGGCGTGGAGATCATCGATCCCGCGACGTCGCCCAAGCTCGGCGAATATGCCGCGTTGCTGTATGAGCTCAGAAAGGCGAAGGGAATGACCGAGGAACAGGCCAAGGAACAGGCCAAGGACGCGACCTTCTTCGGCGCGCTCATGCTCAAGTCGGGCGACGTGGACGGGCTCGTCTCGGGCGCCTGCCATTCGACCGCCAACACTCTGCGCCCCGGACTTCAGATCATCAAGACGGCGCCCGGCGTCACCGCCGTTTCGAGCTTCAACCTGATAGTCGCGCCGATCACGGGCAACCGCTATGTCCCGGACGGGAAGATCGTCTTTGCGGACTGCGGCCTCAACCCCACCTATACGGCGGAGGGGCTGGCGGACTGCGCGATCGCGACCGCAAAGAGCGCCAAGGAGATCGCGGGCCTCGAGCCGCGCGTCGCCATGCTCTCCTTCTCGACGAAGGGCAGCGCCAAGCACGACCTCGTCACGCTCGTGCAGGAGGCGACCCGCATCGCCAAGGAGAAGGCGCCCGAGCTCAAGATCGAGGGCGAGCTCCAATTCGACGCCGCCATCGCGCCCGAGGTCGCCAAGCTAAAGGCGCCGGACAGCGAGGTCGCGGGCCATGCGAACGTCTTCATCTTCCCCGACCTGCAGGCGGGCAACATCGGCTATAAGATCGCGGAGCGCCTCGGCGGCTTCCAGGCGATCGGCCCCATCTGCCAGGGCTTTGCAAAGCCCCTCAACGACCTCTCCCGCGGCTGCAAGGCGGCGGACATCGTCTGTGCGGTGGCGATCACCGCCCTTCAGACGAGATAAGGAGCGAACATGAAGATTCTTGTCATCAACGCGGGGAGTTCCTCCCTCAAATATCAACTCATCGACATGGAGACGGAGCGCGTCGTCGCCAAGGGGACATGCGAGCGCATCGGGATCCCCGGCGGCAAGCTCACCCACAAGGCGCACGGCGAGACCTACGTCATCGAGCAGGAGCTGCCCAACCACACCGAAGCGATCGCGCTCGTCCTCAAAGAACTCGTGGATGAGAAGGCGGGCGTCATCAAGTGCATGGACGAGATCGACGCGGTCGGCCACCGCGTGGTCGCCTCGGGCGAGGCGTTCACCAAGACGACGCTCGTCACCGACGAGGTGATGGAGACGATGGAGGTCATCAAGGAGCTTGCCCCGCTGCACAACCCGGCGGCAATCCTCGGCGTCAACGCCTGCCGCGCCGTCATGCCCGGCAAGAGCATGGCGCTCGTGTTCGATACCACCTTCCACGCCACGATGCCCGAATACGCTTACCTGTATGCGATCGACTATGAGGACTACAAGCAGTATAAGGTGAGAAAGTACGGCGCGCACGGCACTTCTCACAAGTACGTCTCGGGCGAGGCCGCGAACTATCTCGGCAAGAAGCCCGAGGAGCTGAAGATCATCACCTGCCATCTCGGGAACGGCTCTTCGATCTCCGCCGTGAAGGGGGGCAAGTGCATCGATACTTCGATGGGTTTCACGCCCCTCGCGGGCGTGCCCATGGGCACCCGCAGCGGCGACATCGACTACGCGGCGGCGGAGTTTTTGTGTCGCAAGAAGGGCATGACGATGGAAGAGGGGCTCACCTACCTCAACAAGAAATGCGGCATGCTCGGCGTCTCGGGCATTTCCTCCGACTTCCGCGATCTCTGCGCGGCGGAGGAGGCGGGCGATCCGCGCGCCATTCTTGCGCTCAAGATGTTCGGATATTCCTGCAAGAAGTATATCGGTGCCTACATGGCGGCGCTCGGCGGGCTCGACTGCATCGTCTTTACGGCGGGCGTCGGGGAAAATACGCCCACCGTCCGCAAGGATATCCTCTCCGACCTCGGGGCGTTCGGCATCGTGCTCGACGAAAAGAAGAACGATTTCAAGAACGACGGCGCGATCCATGAGATCTCCGCGGCGGATTCCCGCGTGAAGATCTTGGTGATCCCCACGAACGAAGAGCTCGTGATTGCACGGGAAACGGCGGCACTGCTTTGATTTTTCGGAAAATTTGCAAATAGCAAGCAAAACCGATTGACAAAGACTGCGAAAAATACTATACTTTTTAAGTCAATGATGCGCGGAATCGACGTCCGCAGATGCAACGCGGAAAAAAACTACGCGGGAGAGCTCGTTTTCGAGTTCGCGGGGGAGGAAGAACTCCTCGATATCCCCTTCGTCGCGTTCTCCTCGCCCGTAGAGGCAAAGCTCCACTACGAGATCCTCGAGGACGACTCCGTAGAGGTGCGCGGCACGGTCTCCTTCTCGCTGAAGGGGGAGTGCTCGCGGTGCCTGAAGATGACGGAGCGCCGTTTCACGGGGGAGGCGGAAGGGTATTTCGTCCCGCGCGGCGCCAAGGGCGCGGAAGAGGACTATTCCTATTCCAACGGCGTCATCGACCTGGGCGAATTTTTGCGCGACGCGGTGCTCTTTGCGATGCCCGCGCGGCTCACCTGCAGCGACGGCTGCACGGCGCCCGACTATAAAGCAGATTAAAACGAAAAGAGGTGAAAAAGCATGGCGGTTCCCAAGAGTAAACAATCGAAGAGCAGAACGAATAAGCGTTTCGCGAACTTCAAGGCCACGGCTCCGACTCTGGTCGAGTGCCCGCACTGCCACGAATTGAAGGCTCCGCACAGAGTGTGCAAGAATTGCGGCTTCTATGACGGCAAGGAAGTTGTCGTCCAAAAAGAAGAGAAGAAGGATTGAGTTCTGTGCTTCCGCAAGGCGGAAGCCCGGCAGGTTTTCGTTTACAAAAGCGGACTTAAGTCAAGCCCGCTTTTTGTCTTTTCAAAAGCGGCCCGAAAAATGCGGCGGGCGGGAGGAGATCCATGGATAAAACGGCATTCTTCAATTTGAGTTACGGCGTATACCTCTGCACCACATGGGACGAGGGGCGCCCCACGGGCTGCGTCGCAAACAGCGCGATGCAGATCACATCCGAACCCGCGACCTTGGCGGTGAGCATCAACCGCGACAATTACACCCATAAATGCATCAAGGAATGCGGATACTTCTCCATCGTCGTTCTCGCGGAGGACTCCGATCCGAAACTCATCGGGAGGTTCGGCTTTCTGAGCGGCGAACAGACGGACAAGTTCGAAGGGTTCCCCTATACCGTGCGGGGCAAACTGCCCGTCCCGGACGGCGGGCTGTGCTGCTTTTCCTGCAAGGTGGTCGGCGAGATGGAGACGTCCACGCACACCGTCTTTTTGGGCGAGGTGTTCGAGGCGGAAAATCTCGGAAAGGGCACGCCGATGACCTATGCCTACTACCACAAAGTGCTCAAGGGCAAGACGGCGGCAAAGGCGCCCACTTACGTCGCGGAGGCCCCCGCGGAACAGGCGCAGGAGCAAAAATACGTCTGCGGGATCTGCGGCTACGTCTATGACGGCGACGTGCCCTTCGAAGAGCTCCCGGGCGATTGGGTCTGCCCGCTCTGCGGCATGGGCAAGGAATATTTCGAAAAGAAGGACGCCGGGCCGAAGCAGGAGAAGCGGGAGAAATGGGTCTGCAACATCTGCGGCTACGTCTATGACGGAGAGATCCCCTTCGAAGAGCTCCCCGACGATTGGGTCTGCCCGCTCTGCGGCATGGGCAAGAGCGAATTTACGAAGGTGCTCGGCTGAGCGAATGGGAAAAAACGTTCTATCATGATAACAGGGGCGCGGCGGGCAAAATTGCCCGCCGCGCCCTGCGTATTCCGTAATTGCGGATTCAGTTGCGGTAGCAGTCGCACGGTCTGCCGTCGGGGAGGTAGCCCGTGTCCGAACATTTTTTGCAGGAGAAGGCAGGGAGGAAGTCCGTTTCGCTCAGCCCGAGCCGCCCGAGCGCTGCGGCGCGTTCGGCGCGCGCCCGTTCGAGGCGTCTTCCGATCTCAGCCGCCGTCTCCGGCGAATACACCTCCGCCTTGGCGAGCTCGATCTCCCCTTTTCTCAGCTCGCTCTCCGCCGCGCGGAATCCCTCGTCCGCTTCGGCGCGCTTGCGCGCGCTTTCCGCTGCCGCGTTCGCCTTCTGGCGGAGAACGGCGTAGTGGTGTTCGCGGTCGGTGCGGCGGTCTGCGGCGATCGCCGCCTCGCTGCGGAGGTCCGTCTTTGCCGCGGAAGGCGCCTTCTGCGCGATCTCGCCCGGGGAGAAGATCCCTTCGCGCTTCCATTCGGAGAGCAACTTGTTCATATAGGAGAGGGGCGCCGCCGCGCCCGCGCTGCGGGCCGCTGCCTCGAGGATCATCGCTTCGGAGAAGTTCCAACTCTGCCATGTCGCCACCATGTCGAGGGCGCTCTGCGTCTTTTTGACCACGCCGCACGCCTTCTGCACCGACTGCAAAAGGCGGAACTGCCTGTCCCGCGCGTCGCAGTAGCGCTTCACGCCCGTTGCGTCCACGATGCCCTCGCTGTAGAGGGAGTCGAGCAGCGCGTCCATCTCCTCGAACCCGTAGCGCAGCTTGAAGGAGATCCCCGCAACGAGCAGCAGGCTCTCGGGATCATAGCCGCGCTCCGACCATTTTTCGGCGTATTCCTCGATGTAGGCGCGGGGATTCTGGATCCGTACGCCGAGTTTGCGCGCCGTTTTATAGACGAGGGAGGCAAGCTCTTCGCGGCGGGTCAGATATTCTTTGGCCTCCCGCGCGGTATGCG
Organism: uncultured Clostridia bacterium; assembly: GCA_947632165.1. GTDB lineage: Bacteria > Bacillota > Clostridia > Christensenellales > Borkfalkiaceae > Gallimonas. The sequence goes on along the minus strand of CANROI010000002.1, from coordinate 5,890 downwards.
CGCCCTTCTCGCAGAGCTCGCCGACGAGCACATCGAGCGTAGAAAGCGTGCCCTTCTTCAACGCGTTCGCACATTCGAGTACCGCGCCCGTCTCCATGCCCTTCGAGAGCCACTTTTCGAGGATCTCGTAATCGGCCTCCTGCGGTTTGCGGAAGATCCCCATCGCGGCAAAGATCTTTTCGAGGGTATTTTCGTGGCGGTTGTAGTCGGAGAACTCGCTCTCGACCTGTTCGAAGGTGAATTTGCCGTTCTCGCAGAGCTTCTTCGCCTTGTTGAGCGCATGCGCCGCCGAGACTTTCTCCCCGTCCTTCTTGACGCAGTATTCGACGACGAGCAGAAACGCCTGTGGCTCCATCGGGTTGTTCTCGAGGAACTCGAGGATGCGGCCCATCTCGTAGGGCTTGAAGTCCTTGCCGACCTTCTGCAATTTTCGCAAGAGCTCGCGGTTGAACTCGGCATACTTTTCGGGCCGGATCGCCTTCGGCTTGCCGACGGCGGAATTTACGGGAAGGTATTCGACGCAGAGCGGATCGCGCGAGAGGATATGTACGAGGTCGCATTCCTCCCAGAAGCCGAAGATGTCGACGAGCTTTTCGGGCGTGAGCCTCAAGAGCTTTGCGGTGTTCACCGCGTCGAGATCCTCTTTGCAGGAACAGAGATAGAGCCCGAACAGATAGACGCGCACGGCGTCGCCGTCCGCTTGCGGCAGATACTTCGTGATGAATTGATTTTCCACGCTCGTGAACATGTTCGCGGTAAAATCTTTGGAAAAGGCAGAGAAGGACATGGCAATATCTCCGAGCATACGCTTGCATTTTCCGGCAAGCTGTTGTATAATAGTATATCATAACTTTCGCACAAAAGCAAAGTATTTTCGGCACAGACGGGAAATAAGACGCAGAGAGAGGTTGAACATGGGTAATACGATCTTAACGCCGGTAACGCTTTGGGAGGACTTCGACGACACGCTCGCCCTCCGCGAAGAGATCCTCGGCGAGGAGGACCGCGGGGACGTCATCCTACGCGAGGTCTACTTCCTCGGCAGAAGGACAAATTTCGGGCGGGTAAAGATATATGCCAAGTATTTCCTTCCGAAGGGCGCGGAAAAGCTGCCCGCCGTGATGATCCTCTTCGAGGCGGGCTTCCCCTGCGACGAAAAGCTGGTCGATCACTTCACGCAGAAGGGGTACGCCGTGCTCTGCGTGGATTATTGCGGCGACATGGACGACGGCAGGCACACGATCTATCCCCGCGACGTCGCCCATGCGAATTATGCCCGGGCGGGCAGGGCGATGGAGTTCGCCGAGCCGACCGCAAAGGAGACAAGCTGGTACGAATGGGCGGCGGTCGCAAGATTTGCGGCGCGCTATCTCGAGAGCCGTCCGGAGGTCACGAGCGTCGGCGCGCTGGGGCTGCGCACGGGGGGAGAGATCCTCTGGAAGATCGCGCCCTATGCGCCCATCCGGTGCATGATCACCGTCTGCGCGGCGGGCTGGCTCGCCTACCGCAACCATGAGAAGTTCGCGGAGGGGGAATCGATGGTCTTCGACGAAGAGCGGCATCGCTTCATCGCGGGGATCGACTCGCAGAGCTATGCGCCGCGCGTCAAATGCCCCGTGCTCATGCTCTCCGCCATCAACGATAAAAAGTGCAATTACGACCGCGTCTACGATACCTTCCAGCTGATCAATCCCGAGGTCGACAAGGCAATCCTCTATTCCCCGCACGGCAACGGGCTGATCGGCGGGCATTCCTTCATCAACATCGACCTATTTCTCGATAAATATCTGCGCGGGCGCTCGGTGTATCTGAGCAAGCCGATCGGCATCTCGGTGTTCGAGGACGAGAACGGCGATCTCAGGGCGCGCGGGACCTACGACGCCGCGGGCGAGCCCGTCGAATGCGGCATCTTCTTCTCCGAGAAGCTCGACAGCTTCAAGGCGCGCGATTGGACGCGCGTGCTCGGGAACATGCGCGAAATGAAGGGGAATACGGTGGATTTCCCCCTCGAGGTGTATGTAAAGAGCAAAAAAGTACTCATCTACACCTTCGTGCGCTACTCCAACGGGTTCAGCATCACCTCCAAGATCCAGGAGATCCCGCTCAAAAAGGTCTACCGCAACGGCAGGCTCAAGAGCCACGTCCTCTATTCGAGCGACGAGGGGGTTGCGGGGCTCGCGGTCTACCGCCGCCGCGCCCGTTCCATCGCCGATTGCTTTGCCGACGGCGTGCGGTCGGAAGTGCGGCTTCTGCCCGGCTACGGCGGCATCCTCGGCGCCTCCGCGTCGGAGGGGCTCGTGAGCTACCGCGTCAGCGAACCGCGCTGCGAGCCGCCCGAAGGCGCCTGCTTCCAATTCGACGCCTATTCCGAGAAGGACGCGGCGCTCACCGTCATCTTCTATACCGACGAGGAGGAAGAAAAGGGCTTTTCTTGCGAACTCACGGTCGAGGGCGGCGGAAAATGGAAGAGTTTTTTGAGGCACAGCACCGACTTCAAGTCGGATACGGGCGTCTCTCTGCCCGACTTTTCGAGCGTCGTTTCCGTCGTCTTTCTCGGCGAGGGCGACGTGCTCGTCAATAACATCAAATGGCTCTGACACAGGAGGCCGTGCGGAAGAGGCCGGCCATGCTCAACGAAAAAAAATTCAACCCGCGCGACTGCGTCCTCGTGATCTTCTGCGCGCTCCTCGTGATCTTCATGATCTTCGAGCTCTATTTCATGCGCCATTTCACGGTCGTGGGCGTCAAGGGCTCCTCCATGAACAACACCCTCTACGGCGGCGTGTACGACGCGGCGGCGGACGAATACGAGGGCGGGGACTGCCTCTTCGTCGAGATCTTCGACGGGACGAAACTTCCCTCCCGCGGCCAGATCGTCACGATCGACGTCGGGGGATACAGCGCCTTCTCCCATCTCGGCAAAGACGGGCTGATCATCAAGCGGCTCATCGGCATGGAGGGGGACTCGCTCTATTGCAGCGGCGGAACGGTCTACCGCAGCATCGGCGGGGGAGAATACGAGGCACTCGAAGAGGACTATGTCTCGGGCCCCACGCCCGATTTCCCCGAAGTCACCCTCAAAGAGGGGGAGATCTTCGTGCTCGGCGACAACCGGCAGGACAGCCACGACTCCGAGGAGCTGCTCTATGACAACGTCTTTCTGAAGATCGGGGACGTGCAGGGCATGGTGCCCGAATGGTCACTCAGATGCAAGGGGCTCATCACGGGCTGGGAGAACTTCCGTTCGGTGCTTTTCGGGCGGACAGGACAACGATAAATCAGGCAAGGAGAAGCTTATGGATATTCAGATCACTACGGACAGCACCTGCGACCTTGGGGATCAGGTAAAAAAGCGCAATATCGGCGTGATGCCGCTCTCCGTCATTCTCGGCGGCGACGCCTACCGCGACGGCGTGGATATCACCCCGCAGGACATCTTTGCTTACGTCGAACGCACGGGTATTCTCCCCAAGACGGCGGCGCCAAGCATCACCGACTACGAGGAAATGTTCGCAAAGTATGTGGACGCCGGCAAGACGGTCATCCACTACAACATTTCCGTGAAGGCGTCCTCCTCCTACCAATATGCGCAGGAGGCGGCGAAAAAGTTCCGGAAGAAGGTGTACGTCGTAGACAGCATGGCGCTCTCCACGGGGCAGGGGCTCATGGTCATGAAGGCCTGCGACCTGCGCGACAAGGGGATGCACCCGCAGGAGATCGCGGAGGAGACCGCCGCGCTCGCACCCAAGATCAACACGTCCTTCGTGCCCGACCGGCTCGACTACCTCTACAAGGGCGGGCGCTGTTCGCGCATGCAGATGTACGGCGCGAATATCTTCAAGGTCCATCCGCTCATCGAGATGCAGGAAGGACAGCTCGTCGCGGGGACGAAATACCGCGGCAGCATGGAAAAATGCGTTCAGAACTACATTGCGGACCTCGCGGTAAAGTATCCCAAATACGATAAAACGCGCGCATTCATCACGCACAGCACCGCGGAAGAGAGCATTGTGGAGGCGGCCCGCGAGAAGACGAAGGAGCTCTTCGACTTCGACGAGATCATCGAGACGGTGGCGGGCTCGGTCGTGACGGGCCACTGCGGAAAGAACACGCTCGGCCTGCTCTTCATCGCTCAGTAGCCATGAAAGCGGTCGTCACGGTCACGGGGACGGACAGGCGCGGCATCATCGCCGAAGTCAGCACCTTCCTCTCCCGCAACAACATCAACATTCTCGATATCTCGCAGACGATCATGGGCGATCAGTTCGCCATGATCATGGTGACGGATACCGCCGCCTGCGAGAAGAGCTTTGCGGCCCTCGCGGAAGAGCTCTCCGCGCTCGGGAAGTCCATCGACATGAGCATCCGCATCCAGCATGAAGACATCTTTAATGCGATGCACAGTGTATAGGCCGTATAGGCTTTCAGGCACATCACGAAGCTATGATCAACCAGAAATCCATCATCGAGACGATCGACATGATCGAAAAGGAGCATCTCGATATCCGCACGGTGACGATGGGGATCTCCCTTCTGCCGTGCATCCGCGAGAATGCGCAAAAGACGGCGGACGCGGTGTTTGACCGGGTCTGCCGCGCCGCGGAAAAACTCGTCCCGACGGCGGAGGCGCTCTCGCTCGAATACGGGATCCCGATCGTCAACAAACGGGTCTCCGTCACGCCCGTCTCCCTCATCACGGCGGCATTCCCCTCGGAAAGCGGCCTCGTGGGGCGGGCGCTCGACCGCGCCGCAAAGGAACTCGGCATCGATTTTTTGGGCGGCTATTCCGCGCTCGTGCACAAGGGCACGGCGGCCTATGAGGAGACATTTCTCTCCACGATCCCCGAAGTGCTTGCCGCAACGGAGCGGCTGTGTTCCTCCGTCAACGTGGGCTCTTCCCGCTCCGGTATCAATATGGACGCCGTCCGCAGGGTGGGGGAGCTCGTCAAGGAGACGGCGGCGCTCACGGCGGACCGCGACGCCATCGGCTGTGCGAAGTTCGTCGCCTTCTGCAACGCGGTGGAAGATAACCCCTTCATGGCGGGCGCGTTCCACGGCGTGGGGGAGGCGGATACCGTCGTCAACGTGGGGGTCTCGGGGCCCGGCGTCGTCTGGCATGCGCTCAAGGCGGTGCCCGGGGCAGATCTCACCGAGGCGGCGGAGACCGTAAAAAAGACGGCGTTCAAGATCACGCGCGCGGGCCAGCTCATCGCGCGGGAGGCGGCTAAGAGGTTGGGCGTCCGCTTCGGCATCGTCGATCTGTCGCTCGCACCCACACCCGCACGGGGGGATTCCGTCGCGCACATTCTCGAGGAACTCGGGCTCGGAGTTGTGGGCACCCACGGCACGACCGCGGCGCTCGCCATGCTCAACGACGCGGTCAAGAAGGGGGGCGTCATGGCCTCCTCGCGCGTCGGCGGCCTTTCGGGCGCCTTTATTCCCGTCTCGGAGGACATCGGCATGATCGAAGCGGCGGAACGGGGCGAGATCGGCCTCGACAAGCTCGAGGCGATGACATGCGTCTGTTCGGTCGGGCTCGATATGATCGCGATCCCCGGCGATACGCCTGCGTCCACGATCTCGGCGATCCTCGCCGACGAGGCCGCGATCGGCATGGTCAACAACAAGACGACGGCGATGCGCGTCATTCCCGCGCCCGGCAAAAAGGCGGGGGATACGGTCAACTTCGGCGGGCTTTTGGGGCATGCCTCCGTTTTGCCCGTGCATGGGGGCTCTGCGGAGAAGTTCATCTCCCGCGGCGGGCTCATCCCCGCGCCGATCCATAGCTTTAGAAACTGAGTTCACGAAAAAGTTCACGAAAAATCTTTTGCTGCGCAAAATCTTTTTCCGTGAGGGGTTAGTTTTCGGATTTCATGAAACGTTATCGGCC
>CANROI010000001.1 GCA_947632165.1 uncultured Clostridia bacterium | reverse complement strand
TCTTTGAATTTTGTAAAAAATCCAATTAAATTTTTACAAAAATAGCTTTACATTTACAAAACGAGGATTTATAATAGTTTTGTAATCGAAATCATAAGGGGTGCAGCCATGAAACCGATCCAGATCCTGATCCTCGAAAGCAACAAAACGTTTGCGGAGGAGCTCAAAAAGATTCTTTCCGAACGGGAAAATTTCAACATATGCGGCATGACGGACGACGGCGCGGAGGGCGTGGAGCTTCTGAAGACCAACAATCCGTCGATCGTGGTCCTCAGCCTGTTTCTGCGCAATTTAGACGGGTTTACCGTGATGGAGGCGGCGCGCAGGGAGCAAAAGAAGGCGGAATTTATCGTGATGGGGAACTTTTCCGACGATAAGATCATCAACCGCGCCATCGCGCTGGGCGCGCGGTACTATCTCATGAAGCCCATTTCCGCAACGGTCGTCGCCGACCGCATCGCGGAGATCGCCGACGAGGAGACGGGCACGGTCCGCGAGAGCCTCGAACGCCGCCGTGCGGGCTCGCTCGACGAGCGGATCTCGAACATCTTTATCGCGATCGGCATCCCGCCGCACATCAAGGGCTACGGATATTTGCGCGAGGGGATCAAGATGGCGGTGGAGAATCCGCACATCATCAACAATGTGACGAAGGGGCTGTATCCGATCATCGGCGAAAAATTCGATACCACCGCGAGCAAAGTAGAGCGGGCGATCCGCCATGCCATCGAGGTCGCATGGAACAGGGGCAGGATCGACGCGGTGAACGCGATCTTCGGCGCGCGGGTGTACATCGGCACCGAAAAGCCCACCAACAGCGAATTTATCGCGCTCGTTGCGGATAAACTCATCCTCGAGAATATGGTTTAGCGAAAGATGCCGCATCCCGGCGGCGTTCAAGGAATAAGGAGGGGCGCCCCGCGGACGAAAGTCCGCGGGGCGCCCCCGTTCTTTTGCGGCGCGCTGCTTTTCGCCCTTTTTCCCGTCCGATTGCAAAATAAATTTCCATTTCGAAAAAATTTTCTCTCTTATATTGTTGAAAAATCCCGACAAAAATGTTATACTGTATCATGAGAAATTAGAGACACAGCCCCGGAGGGGGTCGGAGGAAGATATTTTGAACAGTTACGGTCGCGGGGAGGACAACAGAAGCAAGAGTGCGGGCTCCGTCATCACGAGGGAGACCTTCGGCATGACCTTGCTCCTGTTCAGCGCGGTTCTGCTCGTCATTTCCATCATCGGTACATATATGCTCGGCGAGATCGGGACGGCGATCAACGCCTTTTTGTTGGGGGCGTTCGGCTTTGCGCTCTATCCGCTGCTCGTGTTCGGCATCTATGCCTCGCTCGTGATGATCACGGGCAAAAAGCTCATCCCGTGGAAGTGGATCGGCCGCACCGCCTGTGTGCTCGCCTCCGCGCTGCTCATTGCCCATCTCGCGACGAGTGCCTCCCTCTTCGGGGAGAGTTTCGGCGCCTACATGAGCGCCTGCTGGACCGCGGCGGAGGCCTCCGTTGCCCAATCGACGGGCGGCGGCGTGCTCTTCGGGCTCATCGTCTATCCCTGCCGCACGCTGCTCACCGAAGTCGGCGCATATGTGCTGTTTTCTCTGCTTGCGGCAGTCTCGCTCTTCTTCTTCCTCAAGGCGACCCCGCTCGGCCGCCTCGTCGGGGGCAAGCGGGAGAAGCGCGAAAAGAAGCACGGCAAGCGGGAGAAGGCGGAAGAGGGCGGTTTCGACCTCGACGACCTCACGCCGAGCCGCCGTACGATGGGGCATGCGGTTGCGGACCGCTACGACGGCCGCGAGCCCGCCCGTGAGGAACGCGACGGCGAAGACCGCACGCGCCGCACCGAGGCGCCCTCGGAAGACCGTTCTGCAGTGCGCCCTTCGCAGCAGCCCTACGGCTATCAATCCACGCAGCAGCAGCCCTACGGCTACCAACCTGCGCAACAACAACCTTACGGCTACCAGCCCGCACAGCAACAGCCCTACGGCTATCAACCTACGCAGCAGCAGCCCTATGACGGGCGTTCCGTTCGCGCAACGGACCGGGATGTGATCTACGGGAGCGGATATGAACCGCCCCGCAGTGAGCCCTCCCGTCCCATTTCGGGCAGGGACATCCTGTTCTCCGATCCCGCGCGCGATTTCAACAGCAACCTCATCTTCAGGCGCGATTCCGATTTCAACACCCGGGAACGCAAGAGCAGCGTCCGCCCGCAGGACGGGCGCGGCTACGGCAGTTCCACCGAGTTCGATCCCTTCGAGCGGCCCGCGGCGCCGCGGCAGAGCTATTCCGAGCGCTACGAGCGCAAGGCGGAGGAACCCCGTCCCGGAATGCCGCGAAGGGTCACCGAAGTGAAGCCCGATCTGCGCGGCGGCGGTTATACCCTCCGCGCGGAGGACCTCAACTATCCCGTGAAGCCCTCCTATAAATCCCCCGAGACCCCGCTCAAAGAGGAGCAGCCGGACGAATATGCAAAGGACGTGCCCTTCGAGGAGCCCGCGGCCGAGGATCTGCCCGATTCCTTCGAAGAGATCCCCGAGGCACCCCGCGGCAGCGGACAAGCGGATCTGCACCGCGCGCCCGTTCTGCCCGAGCCGGAGCCCGTCAAATCGGAACCGCGCACAGAGCCCCGCGAGGAGCCCGTGATCGCCCGCGGCACGGAGGAAAAGCGTACGGAGGAAAAGCGCACCGAGGGTGCGGAGAGCGAATTCAGGAGCCTCTTCTCCTCGGCAAACGAGCGCATCGAGAGCCGTTCGGCGGGATCCGCGGAACCCGTGCGCGGCGCGGCGCCCGCGAGAGGGGACAGCGGCAGAGAGCTCACGCAGGACCTCGGCAGAAACATCGGCAGAGACCTTGCGGAGAGCGCCCGCGAGCCCGGAAGAGGCAGGGGGAGCAGGAGCAGAGCGCCCGAAAAGCCCGATCTGTTCGGTGGGATAGAGGATCTCGGCAGAGAGGTCGGCGAATCGCTCGGCGACCTCGGCAGAGGGCGTACGGAAGCGGGCGGAAGCCGCGCGATCGACGGACTGCGCTCGAATGCGGATCTCTTCGACGAAGGAGAGGACGAGGCGCCCGGAGCGGACGTGCCCGTCTCGCGGGAGCGGGAAGGCAGATCGTCCCGCCCCGAAGAAGTGATGCACGACATCCCTTCGGATCCCGCGCCCCTTCCCAAGAAGCATGTGTACAAGCCCTACCGCCAGCCCATGGTGAGCCTGCTCCGCGAATATAACGACAACGTCAGCGTCTCGCCCGAGGAGGTCGACCGCAATTCGCAGACGATCGTGGAGACCCTGTCCGGGTTCCGCGTGGATGCGGAGATCATGAGAGTGACCGTCGGGCCGGCCGTTACGCGCTATGACATCGACGTCCCGAAGAACATCTCCGTCGGCATGGTCACCAAGCGCGACGCCGAGATCGCTATGCGCCTGCATGCGCGCGACGGCGTGAATATGTATGCCAACAACGAATCGGGCGCGATCTCGATCGAGGTGCCCAACTCCGTCCGCGCGACGGTCGGGCTCCGCTCGGTCATGCAGTCGGAGGAATACCTCAACGCCCGCCCCAATGCGCTCATGTTTGCGATCGGCAAAGACATCGAGGGCAGGAGCGTGTGCGGGAATATTGCCAAGATGAAGCATCTGCTCGTCGCGGGCGCGACGGGCTCGGGCAAATCGGTCTGCCTCAACGCGATGCTCATCAGCCTCATCTGCAAATATTCGCCCGAAGATCTGAGGCTCATCCTCATCGACCCCAAGAAGGTCGAGTTCACGGTCTACGACGGGCTGCCGCACCTCATGATCAACGAGATCGTCGCCGACGCGCAGAAGGCAGTCATGGCGCTCAATTGGTCGATCAAGGAGATGGAGCGCAGATACGATCTGTTCGAACAGAAGACGCGTTCGGGCAACGTGGTGCGGAACCTCGACGAATACAACTCGAGTCTGACGGAGGACGAGCAGAAACTTCCGAAGATCGTCATCGTCGTGGATGAACTTGCCGACCTCATGTCCGTCGCCAAGAAGGACATCGAGGAGCGCATCCAGCGCATCGCGCAGAAGGCGCGCGCGGCGGGCATCCATCTCGTCATCGCGACCCAGCGTCCCTCCGTCGACGTCATCACGGGCGTCATCAAGGGCAACCTTCCCACGCGTATCGCGTTCCGCGTCATTCAGGAAGTCGACTCCCGCACCATTCTCGACGAATCGGGCGCGGAGAAGCTGCTCGGGCTCGGCGATATGCTCTATAAAACGGAGGGCATGTTCAATTGCTCGCGCGTGCAGGGCGCCTTCATCAGCTCCGAAGAGGTGCAGGCGATCGTCGAAGACATCAAGTCGCACAACGAAGCCTACTTCGATCCCGACGTCTCCGACTATATCAACCACACCGAAGCGAGCGGGGACGGCGGCTATGACGACGACGGCGAGAGCGGCGAGAGCCTCAGTGCCGAATACATCCGCGCGCTCGGGATCGTCGTCAAACTCGGGTCCGCGTCCATCTCCCTCATCCAGCGCAAATGCTCGGTCGGCTACAACCATGCGGGCAAGATCATGGAGTGGATGGAGACGATGGGCTATGTCTCCCCGTTCGACGGCAAGGCCAAAGCGCGCACGGTGCTTCTCACCAAGGAAGAATACGAGAATACATACGGGAGCCTCGATTGATGCAAAAGACGTTCGGCATGATCTCCCTCGGCTGCGACAAGAACCGCGTGGACGGGGAACGGCTCCTCGGCGAGATCGAAAAGCGCGGCTGTCCCGTCACACAGGACCCCTACGAGGCACAGATCCTCATCGTCAACACCTGCGCCTTTCTCAACGAAGCGCGCAAGGAATCCATCGAGCGGATCCTCGAATGCAACCGCTACCGCAGCGAGGGAAAGCTCGAAAAGATCGTCGTGACGGGTTGCCTCCCGCAGAAATATGTGTCGGAGCTCTTTCCCGAACTCACGGAGGGGGATGTGTTCCTCGGCGTGAGCGATGCGAGCGAGCTCTTTCCCGCGCTCGAACGGGCCTATGCGGGCGAACGAGTCAACGCCGTGGGGAAGGGCACCTCTCCCGCGGAGCGCCTCGTCTCCACCCCCGCGCACTATAAATATCTCAAGATCGCGGACGGCTGTTTCAACCACTGCACCTATTGCCTCATTCCCATGATCCGGGGCAAATATGTTTCTTACCCCATGGAAGAGCTCCTCGCCGAGGCGAAGGCCCTCGGGGACACGCAGGAGCTCATCCTCGTCGCACAGGACACGACCCGCTACGGCGAGGACCGCGGCAAGAACGAATTTGCAGCGCTCATCCGAAAATTATCCGAACTTGACAATATCTGTCATATTCGTCTGCTATACTGTTATCCGGAAGCCATCACGGACGAACTCATCGAGGAGATAAAGACCAACCCGAAGGTCTTAAAGTATCTCGATATCCCCATGCAGCATTGCGAGGACCGCATCTTAAAGCTCATGGGGCGGCGCGGAAAGCGCGGGGAGCTCGTCTCCCTCATCCGGAAGCTGCGCCGCGAGATCCCCGGGATCGCGATCCGCACGACGTTCATCGCCGGTTTTCCCACCGAAACGGAGGAGGAACATCGGGCGATGCTCTCCTTTTTGAGGGAGATGAAGTTCGAAAACTGCGGTTTCTTCGCCTACTCCCGCGAACCCGGGACGCCCGCCTACAAACTGAAGGGGCAGGTGCATCCCTCCACGCGGAAGCGCTGGGTGCGGGAGCTCTATGAGGCGCAGGCGGAAGTTTCCGCCGCAAAGACGGCGGCGTGGGTCGGAAAGACGCTGCCCGTGCTCGCGGACGGGTACGACAAGATCGGCTATGTCGGCAGGGCGTACTTTCAGGCGCCCGAGATCGACGGCAACGTCTCTTTCGTCTCACCGAAGCGGAAAGTTGCGCCCGGAGAGATCGTTTCCGTGAAGATCTACAGCGCGGAGACGTACGATCTCAATGGGATCGTAGAGGAATAAACGATGAATCTTCCCAACAAAATCACGCTGACGCGCATTGTGCTCATCCCCGTGTTCGCCGTGTTTTTCTATCTCGACGTTCTGCCTTATCATGAATTGTACGCGGCGGGGATCTTCGCCGTTGCGGCGCTCACCGACGCGCTCGACGGCTACATCGCGCGCTCGCGGAACCTCGTCACGAACATGGGCAAGTTTTTAGACCCGATCGCAGACAAAGTGCTCGTCTCCACGGCGTTCATCCTGCTTCTGACCCGCCCCGCGGTGTTTGAATACAACACCTTGGCGGGATGGGGGCTCGTGGCTGCGGGGATCTGCGTTGCGCTCATTCTCGCGCGCGAGCTCATCATCGGCGGGTTCCGCCTCGTCGCGGTGGAGAAGGGCGCGGTCATCGCGGCGGATAAACTCGGCAAAGTCAAGACGACGGTGCAGGACGTTTCGATCGTCGTGCTCCTCGGCGTCATGCCCTTTTTGAGGACGGGCGGCGACGTGTTCGGCTACGAGGAGCTCGGCGCGATCATCGGCATGGCGCTTTTACTGCTTGCGGCGCTCCTCACCGTGTGCTCGGGCGTGCATTATATCGTAAAAAACAGACAGGTACTCAAAGAAGATACAAAAGAGTAAAAGATGAAATACGCGGCGATCGTACTCAGAAACATCACAACGCCGACGGAAGCCGTCGACTTTACCGCAGTGACGGGCGCACTTCTCTCGGGAGGGATCCCGCTCGAGGAGGTCGCGCTGCTTCCCTATGACAATCCCCCCCTCGTCAGGCGGGCGCTCAAGCGCCTTGCGGACGAGTGCGAAGGGGTCTTTCTCATCTGCGACAGAGTGCTCCTGTCCGCCGCGCGGGAGGCGGTGTCCGAGGTCTCGGGCAAGCCGCTCACGGCCTACATCGCGGAGACGGAGCGCTGTCTGTTTGCCGTTCTTCCCGCGGGGGAGAAGGGCGGGGAGATCGTCCGTTCGGACGTCGTTCCCGCAGTGGACAGGCGCCGCCGCCAATCCTATCAGAGCATCGTCATCAAGACGGTCTCCGCACCGCCTGATCTGCTGCTCTCCGCCGTTGCGGAGGCACAGGACGAGGCGGGGGAGAAGCTCGTCATCCACATGCGCGAGGAGTACGGCGTGGGGCGGATCGAGATCATCTACGACCGCGACACGCCCAAGGTCGTGGCGGACGAGGTCGTGCGCATCCTCGTCATGCGGCTCGAGAAATACGTCTATGCGATGGAGGATATCGACGTCGGAAAACGGCTGTTCGAGGCGCTCAAGCTCCACCGGATGAAGGTCGCCACCGCGGAATCGTTCACGGCGGGCGGCGTGGGGCAGGCGATCGTGAGCAATCCCGGCGCAAGCAAGGTCTTTTATGAGGGGCTGAACACTTACGACAGCGCCTCCAAGATGGAGCGGTTAGGCGTCTCCGCCTATACGCTCCGGAACAAGGGCGCCGTGTCCGGCGATACCGCCTATGAGATGGCGGCGGGTCTTTTGAAGGACGGGCATTGCGATCTTGCGATCGCCACGACGGGGGTCGCGGGGCCGGGTGCCGATCTCTCGGGCGCGCCCGCAGGGCTCTGCTTTATTGCGATCGGCACCAAGGAGCGGGTGAGGGTGTTCGAATTTCATCTCGAGGGCGATCGGGAGGAGATCACCAAAAAAGCGGTCAATCTGGCGCTGTTCCTCGCTTATAAAGAGATCAACTGAGCCGCATCTGTGCGGCGATCCGGAAAAAACATCGGAAGGAGAAGACATATGAACGAAGAGAAACGGAAGGCGCTCGACGCCGTGCTTGCCCAGATCGAGAAGCAGTACGGCAAGGGTGCGATCATGAAACTCGGCGACGAGGCGGGCAATACGGATATCGAGGTCATCCCGACGGGGTGCCTCGCGCTCGACCTCGCGCTCGGCATCGGCGGGCTGCCCCGCGGCAGGATGATCGAGATCTACGGCCCCGAATCTTCGGGCAAGACGACCGTCGCGCTCCATGCCGTCGCAGAGACGCAGAAGTTGGGCGGGATCGCCGCGTTTGTAGATGCGGAACACGCGCTCGACCCCGTCTATGCAAAGCATCTCGGGGTCAACCTCGAGGAACTCTACGTCTCCCAGCCCGATACGGGCGAACAGGCGCTCGACATCGTCGATTCCCTTGTCCGCTCCTCGGCGGTCGATATCATCGTCGTCGACTCGGTGGCGGCGCTCACGCCCAAGGCGGAGATCGAAGGAGACATGGGGGATTCGCATGTGGGTCTGCAGGCGCGGCTCATGTCGCAGGCGCTTCGCAAGCTCACCGCGATCGTCAACAAGAGCAAGACGTGCGTCGTGTTCATCAACCAGCTCCGTGAGAAGGTGGGTGTGATGTTCGGCAATCCCGAAGTGACGCCCGGCGGCAAGGCGCTTAAGTTCTACGCGTCTGTGCGCATCGACGTGAGAAAGATCGACACGCTGAAGGACGCCGACGGCGCCGCGGGCAACCGCACGCGCGCAAAAGTCGTCAAAAACAAACTCGCGCCGCCCTTCCGGCAGGCGGAGTTCGACATCATGTACGGCGAAGGCGTCTCGCAGGAGGGCTGCCTCATCGACCTCGGCATCCAATACGACATCATCAAAAAGAGCGGCGCATGGTTCAGCTATAACGACAACAAGGTCGCCAACGGCAGAGAGAAGATGCGGCAGTTCCTGAAGGACAACCCCGAACTCTCCAAGGAGATCGAGGCAAAGATCCGTACGGCGGCGAAGGGCTCGTCCGTTGCCGACGTCGCGGGAGAAACGGAGTGATAGTGTTCACAAATTTTTCCTTGCGGAAAAATTTCGTGAGGGGTGGGATTTCGGTTTTCATGTAACCAAATCGCCCACGAACGGTCTGCCTTGTGCAGACAGTAAGGCAAAAAGGTTTGCCAAATTGGGTCGCGCACGGCGGAAGTGAATTCCGCCTAACGCAAAAGATTGGGGAACAAAAGGTCGTCCCCAATATGTCATGCAGAGCCGCGCGGAACGCGCGTGTCGTAGCATCGCCGCAGCATTATAACAAGGCGATGGTTCGACTTCGTTCACCATGACATAATTTTATAGCGCCTGTCTGTTTACCGTCATACCGACGACCAAGCGAAGCGCGGGAGGAGCGTATCCCCTGATACGAAGTCCGAGAATCAGAACCGCGGGCGGGGCACCCCCTTCGGGGGCTCGGAATGACGAAACAAGGCGCGGGACGGAATGACGGGGAAACCCATAGCGGCATTCTCAATATGTCATGCTGAGCCGCGCGGAATGCGCGTGTCGTAGCATCGCCGCAGCATAAAGGCGCCCTTGATCCGCTCCCGTAAAGGGCAGGACAATGCGGAAAGGAGAAAAAATATGAAACACGGATTTGTAAAAGTTGCGGCGGCGAGCCCGGAGATGAAGGTCGCCGACCCCGCCTTCAACGCAAAAAAAATCATCGGGATCATCGAAGCGCAGGCCGCCAAAGGGACTGAGATCCTCGTCTTTCCCGAACTCTGCATTTCGGGCTACACCTGCGGGGACCTCTTCCTGCAGCAGACGCTGCGCGACGGCTGTCTTGCCGCTCTGCAAGAGATCGCCAAAGCGACGCAAGAACTGAAAATGCTCGTCTTTGTCGGGTTACCCGTCGCATTCGAGGGCAAGATCTATAATTGCGCCGCGGCGGTCGTCGGCGGAAAGGTCTCGGGCGTCATTCCCAAGACCTATCTTCCGAACTATGGCGAATTTTATGAAGCGCGGTACTTTTCTTCCGCGCCCGAAGGCTCCCATCTTCTGCGCATCGGGGATAGTTACGCCTATTTCGACCGCGATTTCATCGTGTATGACAATCACCGTCCCGAATTTGCGGTCGCATGCGAGATCTGCGAGGACCTCTGGGCGCCCGAATCGCCCTCGGTGCGGCATTGCAGGCACGGCGCGACGATCGTCGTCAACCTCTCCGCCTCCAACGAGACGATCGGAAAGCGGGAATACCGCAAGACGCTCCTCGCGGCGCAGTCGGGCAAAAATCTCTGCGCCTATGTCTATGCCGACGCGGGCGTGGGGGAGAGCACCTCGGACATGGTATTTGCGGGCAATCATCTGATCTATGAAAACGGCGTCTGCCTTGCGGAGAGCCTGCCCTTCTCGGGTGGGATCGCCGAGGCGGAGATCGACGTCGGATTTCTTTTGAATGAGCGCAGAAAGACGAATACCTTCTCCTCGGTGGAGGGGGACTATGCGGCAGATCCGCAGGTCTTCATCGGCGACGGCGACCTTACTTTGCGCAAATTCCCGCAGCTTCCCTTCGTGCCGCAGGGCAAAGAGCTCGAGCGGCGGTGCGGGCTCATCCTCTCGATGCAGTCGACCGCGCTCGCAAAGCGCTTGCGGCATGCCCGTTCAAAGACGGCGGTCCTCGGCATTTCGGGCGGGCTGGATTCGGCGCTTGCGCTCCTCGTCACCTGCCGCGCGTTCGACCTTCTCGGCAAGGACCGCGAGAACATCATCGCAGTCACGATGCCCGGCTTCGGCACGAGCACCAAGACCCGCAACAACGCAATGTCGATCATGCAGGCGGCGGGCGTGACGGTAAAGACGGTCTCCATCGGCGGCACGGTCAGCCGCCACTTCCGGGATATCGACCACGACCCAGAGGTGCGCAACACGACCTATGAGAACGCGCAGGCGCGCTACCGCACGATGGTGCTCATGGACATCGCCAACGAGACGGAAGGGCTCGTTGTCGGCACGGGTGATATGAGCGAGCTTGCACTCGGCTGGTGCACCTATAATGGCGATCATATGAGCATGTATGCAGTCAACGCGTCCGTGCCCAAGACGCTCGTTAAATCCCTCGTCGCCTATGAGGCAAAGCGTCTCGGCGGGAGGATGGAGGTCGTGCTGAAGAGCATTTTGAGCACCGAGATCTCGCCCGAGCTGCTCCCGCCCGACGAAAAGGGGAACATCGCGCAGAGGACGGAGGACATCGTCGGCCCCTACGAGCTGCACGACTTCTACCTTTGGTGCTTCATCCGGAGGGGCTGTTCCCCCGCAAAGACGCTGTACCTCGCGGAGGGCGCCTTCGGGGAAAAATACGATCGGGCGACGCTCAAAAAGTGGCTCGTGAACTTCTACCGGCGGTTCTTCGCACAGCAGTTCAAGCGCGACTGCGTGCCGGACGGCGTGAAGGTGGGCTCCGTTTCGCTCTCGCCCCGCGCCGATTGGAGAATGCCCTCCGACGCCTCGGGCGCGCTCTGGATCAAAGAGGCGGAGGAACTGTAATTCTGCCCCCGGCCGCGGCCGTTTTCGGAATTTTTTGCGGCAAGAATGCCGTTTTGCGGAAAAATCCGCGGAAAATATTGCGAAGTACATGAAAAATGCGCCGCGGGGCGACTTAAAGTCGCCCCGCGGCGCCGTCTTATTTTCTCTTTTCCCCGGACAGCGTAACTTACATAGGGGATCGATCCTGGTCACGGGAGCGCCGCGCAGAGCGCGAGCGCTGCAGTCAGTAGGATCGAAAGTAGTTTTTTCATCATAAAACCTCCGTAAATTTTGCGGGCAAAAAAATAAGGACGCCCCAAGGGGACGCCCGCAATGAGTATCCCGTTGGTTTGCGTCTCAACTGTATTTCTCAAAGGAATATAAAGGATACACCAATGCCATTGTGACCCTTTGAGAAAAAATAATTCAATTGAGACGCATCTTCATTATAACATGTTCGAAGCGTTCCGTCAACGAAAAAGAGAAATTTTTTTGCAAAGCTCCCCCATATCGTTTGTGATTCGATTGACAAGCCCAACAAAATATAGTATAATGCTTACGACAATGTCTAACTATGCCCTTTCGGGGTATTCTTAAAAGATAAGTCAAATCATTCCCAAGGAGGCTGAAAAAACATATGAATCAGTTGATCGGCCTGCTCCTTGCGGTGGACGGTTGGGCAATCGCCCTGCTCGTCATCCTGCCCATCCTCGGGCTTGCGATCGGCGGCGCCGTCACATGGTATATTCTGAAACAAGTTTCCAAGAAGAAGTCTGAACAGAAACTCGACGAAACGTCGAAAAAAGTGGAAGAGATGCTTGCAAACGCGCAGGCGGAATGCAAACAGCTCAAGAAGGAAGCAATTTTAGAATCCAAGGAACAGGATCTGAAGCGAAGAAACGAATTCGAACAGGAGATGAAGGAGAAGCGCGCCGAACAGCAGCGCGTGGAATCCCGTCTCGGCAGGCAAGAGGATATGCTCGAAAAGCGCGAGAGCGAAATTTCCCGCAAGGAGCAGTCCCTCGAGGACCAGAAGAAGAATTTGGCGAAGAAAACCGAAGAGGTCGAAAAGGCGCAGGAGCAGGTCTCCCATCAGCAGGAGCTCATGATCCAGGAGCTCGAGCGCATCGCCCAGCTCACCAAAGAGGAGGCGAAGAAGCAGCTCACCGACGAGATCCTCGACGAGACGCGGCGCGACTGCGCGATGCAGGTCCGCAACCTCGAACAGCAGGCCAAAGACGACGCCGACATGAACGCAAAGAACATCATTTCTCTTGCGATCCAGCGCTGCGCGTCCGACCACGCGTCGGAGACGACCGTCTCCGTCGTGCCCCTTCCCAACGACGATATGAAGGCGCGCATCATCGGCCGCGAGGGCAGAAACATCCGCGCGATCGAGAATGCGACGGGCATCGAGCTCGTCATCGACGATACGCCCGAGGTCGTCATCCTCTCGGGATTCGACCCCGTGCGGCGGGAGATCGCCCGCCTCACGCTCGAGCGGCTCATCTCGGACGGCCGCATTCACCCCGCCCGCATCGAGGAGACGGTGGAAAAGGTCACCAAGGAACTCGACCAGCAGATCAAGGCCGCGGGTGAGAATGCAATGTTCGAGGTCGGCATCTTCGGGCTCCATCCCGAACTCATCAAGCTCATCGGCCGCCTCAAATTCCGTACCTCTTACGGGCAGAACGTCTACCGCCATTCCATCGAGGTCGCACAGCTCGCGGGGCTCATGGCACAGGAGCTTGGGCTCGACGTCAACTTCGCCAAGCGCGCGGGGCTCCTGCACGACATCGGCAAGGCCGTCGACCACGAGCAGGAGGGCACGCATATCCAGATCGGCGCCGATCTCGCGAAGAAGTATAAGGAAAACGCGATGATCGTCAACGCGATCATGGCGCATCACGGCGATGTGGAACCCAAGACGATCGAGGCGGTGCTCGTGCAGGCTGCGGACGCGGTCTCGGGCGCGCGCCCGGGCGCGAGACGGGAGACGGGCGCAGGCTATGTCAAGCGGCTCGAGAAGCTCGAGGCGATCGCCTCAGGATTCAACGGCGTGGACAAGAGCTATGCGATCCAGGCGGGCAGAGAGGTCCGCGTGATCGTGAAGCCCGAGGTCATCGACGACGCCAAGGCGCTCTTCCTTGCCAAGGACATCGCAAAGAAGATCGAGAGCGAACTCGAATATCCCGGCCAAATCAAGGTCAATGTCATCCGCGAATTTCGCAGCGTGGAATACGCGAAGTGATCCGCAAAAACAAATCATCAAGGCAACGGACGCCGCGGCGCGAATATTCGCGCCGCGGCGTTTCCCCGCAAGAACGCCGTGGGGCGGCCGGGGCCGATTTTTGCGCGCGGGCGGCATTTCCGCGCGAAAACCCGAAAAAAGGTATAAAAAACGCTCCGCAAGGCAAAAAAATTTGCAGATAATCGCATAAAATCGTTGACACGGGTTTGACAATATGCTAAAATAATCAAGCTGTGTCATTATGCGTATAGGGTTGAGACGGAAAGTTACTGAAATTCCGGGGAAGAAAAGCCCCTCGGCAGATAATTTCCGTTGACAAGTGTGGAGGCACGACCTCTGCGACTAACCGAGGCTTTTGCGAGAAAACACCGCAAAAACGCTGTGTTTTTTTGATTGAAATGCCTCGATACGCACGGATGCGTTGACACGGAACAAACAGTTAGTATAAAAAAGGAGTAAGAAGAAATGGCAAGTCAGAAGATCAGAATCAAGTTGTCCGCTTACGATCACGAACTCGTGGATCAGGCGGCGAGCAGGATTGTCGAAACGATGCAGAAGGGCGGAGCGAAGATCTCCGGTCCCATTCCGCTTCCCACCGAACGCGAGATCGTCACAATCCTTCGCAGCCCGCACAAAGACAAGGATTCCCGCGAACAGTTCGAACTGCGCACCCATAAGCGCATCATCGACATCTATTCCCCCAACGCGAAACTGCTCGATTCCATCCACCTTCCCGCTGGCGTGGATATCAAGGTCAAGTTAGGCTAAATCACGAAGTTGAAAAACTGCCGAGAGCGGTTTTCACAAATAAAAATTTATAGGAGTGAACTTTATCCATGAATAAAGCAATCATCGGTCGCAAAGCCGGCATGACGCAGGTCTTTGCCCCTGACGGGAAAGTGATCCCCGTCACAGTCGTGGAAGCGGGTCCCTGTCCCGTCGTTCAGATCAAGACGGTCGAAACGGACGGATATACCGCGCTCAAGCTCGGCTTCGTGGAAGCGAGCGAAAAGGCGTTGAACAAGCCCGAACTCGGGCAGTTCAAGAAGGCGGGCGTAAAGCCCTGCAAGTATCTCAAAGAGGTGCGGCTCGACAAGGTCGACGCGTATAAGGTCGGCGATCTTGTGAAGGCGGATGTGTTCGCGGCGGGCGACAAGGTCGACGTTGCGGGCGTCTCCAAGGGCCACGGCTTTACGGGCGTCATCAAGCGTTGGAACCAGCACCGCCTCAAAGAGACGCACGGCGTGGGTCCCGTCCACAGAGAGCCCGGCTCCATGGGCTCGATCAGCGATCCCTCGCGCGTATTCAAGCACAAACATCTCGCAGGTCAGTACGGCGTCGAGAACGTCACCGTCCAGAACCTCGAGGTCGTGAGAGTGGACGTCGCAAGGAACGCGATCCTCATCAAGGGCGCGATCCCCGGCCCCAAGGGCAGCGTCGTGACCATTTCCAACAGCGTGAAAGCGAAGGAGAATTGAAATGGCAAACGTGAAGATTTATAATATGAAAGGCGCGGAGGTCGGCGATCTCGAACTTTCGGACTCGGTTTTCGGCGTCGAATATAATGAACCGCTCATCCATCAGGCGGTCGTCACCTATCTTGCGAACCAGCGCCAGGGCACGAAGTCCACGCTCACGCGCACGGAAGTGCGCGGCGGCGGCGTAAAGCCCTGGAGGCAGAAGGGCACGGGCCGTGCGCGCCAGGGTTCCACCCGCGCGCCGCAGTGGATCAAGGGCGGCGTCGTGTTCGCACCCAAGTCCCGCGACTTCTCCAAGAAGATGAACGCAAAGGCAAAGACGGGCGCGCTCCTTTCCGCCCTCTCCAAGAAGGTCGCGGACGGCGAGCTTCTCGTCGTGGACGAACTCAAAGTCTCCGCACCCAAGACCAAGGAGATGGAGGCGTTCAGAAAGGCGCTCAAGCTCGATAAGCGCACGGTCGTCATCATGGACGAGAACGACCGCGACGTCATCCTTGCCTCCCGCAACATCGAGAAGTTCTCCACGATCTCGGTCGAGGAGATCAATACCTATGCAATCGTTGCGAACGCCGTCGTGGTGCTCACGAAGGGTTCGGTGAAAAAACTCGAGGAGGCTTATGCAATATGATGCCCGAAGATATCATCTTAAAGCCCGTTCTCACCGAGAAAGGTTACGACGGTCTCCAGCCCGACGAAGCGGGCAAGTCCGACAGAACGGCGTACGGTAAGAAATACACCTTCATCGTCGCGAAGACCGCCAACAAGACGCAGATCAAGATCGCCGTCGAAAAGATGTTCGGCGTCGAGGTCAAGAGCGTGAACACCGTCACCAAGCGCGGCAAGCTGAAGAGACAGGGCAGAACGCAGGGCTACACGCCCTCCGCCAAGAAGGCGATCGTTCAGCTCAAGGAAGACAGCAAGCCCATCGAATACTTCAATTCGTTGTCGTAAAAACGGAGGAACACTTAAATGGCAGTCAAGAGATACAAACCTACGTCCGCCGCCCGCCGCTTCATGACCGTTCCCGATTATTCGGAACTCTCCAAGGACAAGGCGGAGCGTGCGCTCCTCGAGGACCAGCGCCACTCGGGCGGAAGAAACAGCGCGGGACGCATCACCGTGCGCCACATCGGCGGCGGCAACAAGAGAAAGTACCGCATCATCGACTACAAGAGAAATAAAGACGGCATTCCCGCCACGGTGAAGAGCATCCAATACGATCCCAACCGCAGCGCGAACATCGCCCTCCTCGTCTATGCGGACGGCGAGAAGAGATACATTCTCGCGCCCGTCGGGCTCAACGTCGGCGACAAGGTCGTCAGCGGCTCCGGTTCGGACATCAAGGCCGGGAACACCCTTCCCCTGAAGGATATCCCCGTCGGCACGATCGTCCACAACATCGAGCTCCAGCCCGGAAGGGGCGGACAGGTCGCCAGAAGCGCCGGCATCTTTGCCCAGATCATGGCTTGCGAAGGCAAGTATGCGACGATCAAGATGCCTTCCGGCGAAATGCGGCTCATCCCCGCGGAGTGCAGGGCGACGATCGGGCAGGTCGGCAACCTCGAGCACGATATCATCCGCGTCGGCAAAGCGGGCAAGACGCGCCATCTCGGCATCCGTCCCACCGTCCGCGGCTCGGTCATGAACCCCAACGACCACCCTCACGGCGGTGGCGAAGGCAAATCTCCCGTCGGACATGCGGGTCCCGAAACCCCTTGGGGCAAGCCCGCGCTCGGATATAAGACGAGAAAGAAGAAGAATCCGACGAGCAAGTTCATCTTGAAGAGAATCAACTAAGGGAGGGGAATGAGAAATGTCGAGAAGTATCAAGAAAGGGCCTTACGTCGAAGCGAAGCTGCTTGCGCGCATCGAGGCGATGAACGAGGCAAACGAAAAGAAAGTGCTCAAGACCTGGTCGAGAGCGTCTACGATTTTCCCTCAGATGGTAGGGCACACGATCGCCGTCTATGACGGCAGGAAACACGTTCCCGTCTATATCACCGAAGACATGGTGGGTTGCAAGCTTGGCGAGTTCGCCCCCACGAGGACCTTCAGGGGACATACGGCGAAGACAACGTCGCCCGGGAAGTAAGGAGGAGCATCATGGCCGGTAATATGAAGAAAAAGGCGGAAAGGGTCGAAGAAAAGAGAGAAAAACGCCCTTACGCGGTAGCAAAGTATATCAGAATTTCCCCCTATAAAGTGCGGGCGGTGCTCGATCTGATCAGAGGGAAGAGCGTGGCGGAAGCGAAGGCGATCTTGGAGCATTGCCCCAACGGCGGCGCGGAACCCGCGCTGAAGGTGCTCATGAGCGCGGTCGCAAACGCGGAACACAACAACGAGATGGACAGATCCGATCTGTTCGTGGCGGAGTGCTTCGCGAACGGCGGCACGAGCCTGAAGCGCATGCAGCCCGTCTCCAAGGGCAGAGGTCATGCGATCCTGAAAAGAACGAGCCACATCACGGTCATCCTCGATGTGAAGAAAGCGGAGGGAAATATCTAACATGGGACAAAAAGTTAATCCTCACGGACTCAGAGTCGGAGTAATCAAAGGCTGGGATACCCAGTGGTATGCCGACAAGAAGGAATTTTCCGCTTATCTGAAGGAAGACTATAACATCCGCACGTTCCTCAAAAAGAAGTATTATGCGGCGGCAGTCTCGCGCATCCTCATCGAGAGGGCGGCGGGCAAGATCGTCGTCACCATCCACACGGGCCGTCCCGGCGTGCTCATCGGCAAGGCCGGCGCGGAGATCGAGGTCATCAAGAAGGACCTTGCCAAGCTCACGGGCGGGAAGCAGGTCATCATCAACGTGACCGAGGTCAGAAAACCCGACGCGGACGCGCAGCTCGTCGCCGAGAGCGTTGCGGCGCAGCTCGAGAAGCGTATCGCGTTCAGAAGAGCCATCAAGCAGGCGATCGGCAGAACGATGCGCGCGGGCGTGAAGGGCGTCAAGATGCAGGTTTCGGGCCGTCTCGACGGCCGTGAGATCGCAGGCTGCGAGCACTATCACGACGGCAGCATTCCGCTTCAGACGCTGCGCGCCGATATCGACTACGGCTTTGCGGAAGCGCACACGACCTTCGGCATGATCGGCGTGAAGTGCTGGATCTACAAGGGCGAAGTCCTGAAAGCCGCGAAGAAGGCGGAAGGAGGCAAGTAATGTTAATTCCGAAGAGAGTCAAGAGAAGAAAACAGCACCGCGGTTCCCTGAAGGGCGTGGCGCATAAGGGAAATTTCGTCGCATACGGAGATTACGGTCTCGTCGCCGAAGAGGCGGGCTGGATCAAGTCCAACCAGATCGAGGCTGCCCGTATCGCAATGACCCGTTTCATCAAGAGAGGCGGCCAGGTCTGGATCGACATCTTCCCTCATAAGCCCATCACCCGCCACCCCGCGGAAGCCCGTATGGGTTCCGGTAAAGGCGCGGTGGAATTTTGGGTCGCGGTCGTAAAGCCGGGCAGAGTCATGTTCGAGATGGCGGGCGTGCCTGAGGACGTCGCGCGCGAAGCGATGCGCCTTGCGGGTCACAAACTTCCCATCAAGTGCAAATTCGTCAAGAAGGAAGAGCTTGAGGCAAATAAGGCAGAAGGCGGTGAAGTCTGATGAAAGCGACAGAGTTACACAACATGAGCGAAACCGAGCTCAATAAGAAACTCAAGGAACTGAAGAGCGAACTCTTCAATCTCCGTTTCCGCCATGCCTCCGGGCAGCTCGAGAATCCCCTGTCCATCCGGAACTGCAAGCGGGATATCGCGAGAGTGAATACGGAACTCCGCGCAAGGGAATTAAAGGCATAAGGTGACGAACATGGAAAGAAATCTGAGAAAAGAGAGAGTCGGCATCGTGGTATCCGACAAGATGGATAAGACGGTCGTCGTTGCGGTAACGGATAAGCGCAAGCACCCCGTCTACAAGAAGACGATCACCCGTACCAAGCGGTTCAAGGCGCACGACGAAGTCAATGAGTGCGGCGTGGGCGACAAGGTTCGTATCGTCGAGACGAGAAAGCTCAGTAAAGACAAGAATTGGAGAGTCGCCGAGATCGTCGAGAAGGCGAAGTAAGGAATAAGGAGAGTAAAGACCTATGATACAACCTCAAACAAGGCTGAAAGCGGCGGACAACTCGGGCGCAAAAGAGCTGATGTGTATTCGCGTCTTGGGCGGCTCCTTCCGCAGATGCGGCAATATCGGCGACGTGATTGTTGCGTCGGTCAAGACGGCGACGCCCGGCGGCGCGGTCAAGAAGGGCGAAGTCGTGAAGGCGGTCATCGTGAGAAGCGCAAAGGGCATCCGCCGTCCGGACGGTACCTACATCCGCTTCGACGACAATGCGGCGGTCATCATCGACGCTCAGAAGCAGCCGAAGGGCACCCGTATCTTCGGGCCCATCGCGCGTGAGCTGAGAGAGAAGGACTACATGAGGATCATATCCCTCGCTCCGGAGGTGCTGTAAGCCATGAATATCAAAGTAAACGACAATGTGCTCGTTTTGACGGGCAAATATAAGGGCAAGCAGGGCAAAGTTCTTGCAACTTTCCCGAAGAACAACACGGTCGTGGTGGAGGGCGTCGCCATCGTGCACAAGCATGAGAAGGCGAGAAAGTCCAACGAGACGAGCAGGATCGTCACCGAGGAGAGCCCGATCGACGCTTCCAATGTGGAAGTCGTCTGCGACAAGTGCGGCAAGGCGACGAGAGTCGCCCACAGCGAGCTGAACGGCAAGAAGGTCCGCATCTGCAAGAAGTGCGGCGCCGTGCTCGACAAGGCGTATGCGAAGAAGGCCAAGAAGGCGGAGCCGGCTCCCGAAAAGACGGAAGCGCCCAAGAAGCGGACGAGAAAGCGCAGCGCAAAGAGCGAAGAAGCCAACAAGGAGGCACCCGTCGAGTAAACGTCCGCTGTTACGGGCGAAAACCAGGCCGACGGTAAGGAGTAAATATGGCAGAGAAAAAGGCGCCTGCGGAAAACGCAAAGGCGAAGACGAAGCCCGCGGCGGAGAAGGGCGCTCAGAAGGGCGCGAAGAAATCCGCTCCGGCAGAACAGGTCAAGCGTGAACCGAGCAGAGTGCAGACACTGTACCGCGATGAGGTCGTGCCCGCGCTCATGAAGAAGTTCAACTATCATTCGGTCATGCAGGTCCCCAAGCTCGAGAAGATCGTCATCAACACGGGTCTCGGCGACATCAAGGACAACCAGAAGTCCATGCAGACCATCGAAAAAGAGCTCGCGCTCATTTCGGGACAGAAGCCCATCTATTGCAAGGCGACGAAGTCGGTCGCAAACTTCAAAGTCAGAGAGGGGATGAACATCGGTCTCAAGGTGACCCTCCGCGGCAGAAGAATGTACGATTTCTTCGACAAGTTCGTGTCGATCGTGCTTCCCCGCGTCCGCGACTTCCGCGGCGTATCCGCAACTGCGTTCGACGGCAGAGGCAACTATGCGGTCGGGCTCAAGGAACAGCTGATCTTCCCCGAGATCACATACGATCAGGTGGAAAAGATCAGAGGTATGGACGTCTGCATCGTCACGACGGCGCAGACGGACGAAGAAGCGAGAGAGCTTTTGAGAGCGCTCGGAATGCCCTTCAAGAAGTGAGGAAGAGAACATGGCAAAGAAGTCAATGATCAATAAACAGCAGAGAAAGCCCAAGTTTTCCACGAGAGCATACACCCGTTGCTCCATCTGTGGGAGACCTCACGCGGTTCTGAGAAAGTACGGTATCTGCCGTATCTGTTTCCGCAATCTCGCCTACAAGGGTCAGATCCCCGGCGTGAAGAAATCGAGCTGGTAAGGAGGCAAGAAATGACAGATCCTATCGCAGATATGCTCACAAGAATCAGAAATGCGCTCATGGTCAAGAAGGAAACGGTGGAGATCCCCGCTTCGGGCATCAAGAAAGAGATCGCCCGCATCCTTCTCGACGAGGGATATATCGCAGGCGCGGAATACGTCGAAGAAGGCAACAACGGCAAGATCGTCATCACGCTCAAGTATGCGGACGGCCGTTCGGTGATCGGCGGGTTGCAGCGCGTCTCGAAGCCCGGGCTCAGAACTTACAGCGGCGCACAGGAGATGCCCAAAGTGTTGGGCGGCTTCGGCATCGCGATCGTTTCCACCAATCAGGGAATCATGACGGATAAGCAGGCAAAGCGGCAGAATGTCGGCGGCGAAGTGCTCTGCTACGTCTGGTAAGGAGGGAATTATGTCGAGAATCGGTAAAATGAGTATCGCAGTTCCCGCGGGCGTCAGCCTGCAATGCGAAAATCAGATCGTCACGGTGAAGGGCCCCAAGGGCACGTTGTCCCGCAAGATGGGCGGCTCCGTCGAGATCAAGGTCGAAGACGGGCACATCCGGCTCACCGCGCTGAATAACGAGAAGGAGACGGGCGCTCTGCACGGTCTCTACAGATCCCTGCTCGCCGGCATGGTGAAGGGCGTTTACGAAGGCTTCACGAAGAGCCTCGAGGTCAAGGGCGTCGGCTGGAAGGTCGCAAAACAGGGCAACAAGCTCGTTCTGAACGTCGGTTATTCCCATCCCATCGAATATGCCGAACCCGAGGGCATCAAACTCGAATGCCCCTCGCAGACGGAGATCACCGTCAGCGGGATCGACAAGGAGAAGGTGGGGCAGGTCGCGGCAGACCTTCGCGCCATCCGCGTTCCCGAACCCTATCACGGCTATGGCATCCGCTACAAGGGCGAACATGTCGAGCATAAGGAAGGCAAGACTTCGGGCAAGGGCAAGAAGTAAAGGAGCGTAAAACATGATAACGAAAGTTGATAAAAATCAGCTCAGACAGCGCCGTCATGCCCGCGTCCGGAAGCACATTTCGGGCACGGCGGAGACGCCCCGTCTGAACGTATACAGAAGTCTGAATCACATCTATGTGCAGGTCATCGACGACGTGAAAGGCGTCACCCTTGCGTCCGCCTCCACGCTTGAGAAGGGGATCCGCGAGAAGATCTCCGGAAAGACCAAGACGGAAGCGGCGAAGATCGTCGGTCAGACGGCGGGCGAGCGCGCAAAGGACAAGGGGATCGAGGCTGTCGTGTTCGACAGAGGCGGTTACCTCTATACGGGACGCGTCAAAGCGGTCGCGGACGGCGCGCGTGAAGCCGGACTGAAATTCTGATAGGAGAGACGATCATGGCAAGAGAAAACAGACCTCAGAGAAAACAGGAACAGGACGACGGTTTCATCAAAAAGCTCATCGGCATCAACCGCGTCAGCAAGACGGTCAAGGGCGGCCGCAACATGAGATTCGCGGCGCTCGTGGTCGTCGGCGACGGCAACGGCAAGGTCGGTTACGGGCAGGGCAAGGCGAAGGAAGTCCCCGAAGCAATCGAGAAGGCAACGCAGGCGGCGAAGAAGAATCTCGTCCGCGTCCCGATCGTGGAGACGACCATCCCTCACGAGATCCTCGGAAAATTCGGGCGCGGCGCGGTGCTCATGCTGCCCGCCGAAGAAGGTACCGGCGTGATCGCGGGCGGTCCCGTCCGTGCCGTGATGGAGGCAGTCGGCATCAAGAACATCAGAACGAAGTCCCACGGGACGCAGAATCCCGTAAACTGTGTGAAGGCGACCGTGCAGGGCCTCGCTTCGCTCAAGACGGCGGAAGAAGTCGCCCGTCTCCGCGGCAAGTCCGTGGAAGAGATCCTGGCTTAAGGAGGATGTTATGGTAAAAGTAACGCTTGTAAAAAGCCCGATCGGCGAAGTGAAGTCCGTAAAAGCGACGATTGCCGCGCTCGGGCTCAAAAAGATCCGTTCCGAAAAGACCTTCGAAGACAGCGCCACGCTTCAGGGACAGCTGAAAAAGGTCGCGCACCTTGTGAAGGTCGAGAACGTTTAAGGAGACAGCAATGAGAATCGATACTTTATCTCCCGCAGAGGGAGCAAGAACTTCCGTAAAGCGGCTGGGGCGCGGCATCGGGTCGGGTCTCGGCAAGACGAGCGGCAAGGGTCATAAGGGCCAGTGGGCGCGTTCGGGCGGCGGGGTCCGTCCCGGTTTCGAAGGCGGCCAGATGCCCATCGCAAGAAGGCTTCCCAAACGCGGCTTCCACAATAAGTTCCGCAAGGAGTATGTCATCGTCAATCTCGGCGAGCTTGCCGAGCTTCCCGCGGGCACCGTGGTGGACTATGGCTTCGTGATGGAGAACGGTCTTGCGAAGAGCGTCAAGAACAATGTCGGGCTCAAGGTGCTCGGCGATGGCGAACTCTCCGTTTCGCTCACCGTGAAGGCGGCGAAATTCTCCGCCAAGGCCAAAGCCGCCATCGAGGCAGCGGGCGGCACGGCGGAAGTCGTCGAATAACTTTGGCGCTCAACCGCCTTCGGGCGGTGTACTTCGGCTATAACAGGAGTTAAAAAATGTTTGAAACATTGAAAAATGCCTTTCTCAATAAGGATATCCGGAGGAAGATCTTCATTTCGCTGATCCTGCTGTTCGTGTTCCGTCTCGGGTGCTATATCCCCGTTCCCGGCATCACGGCGGCTGCGTTTTCGGCGGCGATCACCCAAAACGACTTTCTGAACCTGATGAGCAGCGTCACCGGCGGCGCGCTTGCCAACGGTACGCTCTTTGCGCTGGGCATCGGACCTTACATCAACTCGTCCATTATCGTCCAGCTCCTCACGGTCGGCATTCCCGCGCTCGAGCGCTGGAGCAAACAGGGGGAAGAGGGGCAGAAGAAGATCACCAATCTCACCCGAATCATCACGATCGTGCTTGCGGTCGTGCAGTCGATCGGCATCATCGTCAACCTCATGGGCGGCTTCGATCTGAGCACCAGCACTTCCGTCAACGGCGCGCTGTTCTACAATCATGGCTGGCTTGCGGTCATCTACATGACGGTGATCTACACGGCGGGCGCAATGCTCGTCATGTGGCTCGGCGAGCGCATTACCGACTACGGCGTCGGCAACGGCATCTCCCTCATCATCTTTGTCGGCATCATCTCCACGGCGGGCCTTGCGATTATCGAAAAGCTCACCACCATCACGGCGAACAACGTTGCGCCCCTCTTCGAAGTGATCGGCTTCCTCGTGCTTGCTGCGATCATCTTCTTCGCGATCGTCTATGTCGACCTCGCGGAACGCAAGATCCATGTGCAGTATGCCAAGCAGGTGCGCGGCACGAAGATGTACGGCGGACAGAATTCCGTGATCCCCATGAAGATCACGGCGAGCGGCGTCATGCCCCTCATCTTTGCGTTCGCGATCATCTCCTTCCCGAGCATGATCATGAGCCTCGTCCCCGCCTGGAGCGACGCGCTTCAATGGTGGAACACCTACTTCGCAAGCGGCACCTGGTACTATGTCATCGTGCTCGTCATCCTCATCTTCGCGTTTGCGTTCTTCTATGCGCAGATCGAGTTCAATCCCGAGGACGTGAGCAAGACCATCCAGCAGAACGGCGGCTTCATCCAGGGCATCCGCCCCGGCAAGCCCACGGCGCAGTATCTCAAGAAGATCCACAACCGCATCACGCTGTTCGGCGCGATCTTCCTGGCGCTCGTCGCGTTCATCCCGTCCTTCATCTTCAGTTTCGTCACGGTGGACCTCATCAACGTGTTCTCCACGACCGGTATCCTCATCGTCGTGTCTGTGGCGCTCGAGCTCGATAAGCAGCTGCAGTCGCAGATCATGATGAAGAACTACAAGGGCTTCCTGAAGTAATTCCCCGGGAAGTTCCGAAAGACGGAAAGCAGAAAGATAAGGGGGAAATTATGAATCTGATCCTACTCGGCGCGCCCGGCGCAGGCAAGGGCACGCAGGCAACCAAGATTTCCGATCGTTACGGGCTCGTCCACATTTCGACGGGGGACATCTTCCGTGCGAACATCAAGAACGGCACCGAGATCGGGCTTCTCGCCAAGTCGTACATCGACAAGGGCGAGCTCGTCCCGGACGAGGTCACCTGTGCGATCGTCAAGGACCGCCTCACCTGGGAGGACTGCAAGAAGGGATATCTGCTCGACGGATTCCCCCGCAACCTCTTCCAGGCGGAGGAACTCGACAAGTTCGCGCACATCGACGGCGTGGTCAACATCAACATCGATCACAAGCTCCTCATGGACCGTCTCTGCGGCAGAAGGGTCTGCAAGGAGTGCGGTGAGAGCTATCACATCTCCACGCTCGGCGGCAAGACGACCTGCGAGCGCTGCGGCGGCGAGCTCTACCAGCGGAAGGACGACAATCCCGAAACGGTGGGCGCGCGGCTGGCGGTCTACAACGAGCAGACCGCACCCCTGATCGATTATTACACGAAGAAGGGGATCATCATCAACTTCACGGGTTCGGAGGCGCCTGCGGAGGTGCTCTTCGAAGAGGTGAAGCAGGTGCTCGACCGTTTGGGCTGATATGATCACCGTAAAGAGCGAAGAAGAGATCGACCTCTTGCGCGAGCCCTGCCGCATCGTGCACGATTGCCTCGAATTCGTCGGCGGGCGCATCCGCGCGGGTATGACGACGAAAGAAGTGGATGAGCTGGTCTATAAGTTCATCACGGCAAGCGGCGCCGAGCCGAGTTGCCTCGGCTACTGCGGCTATCCGGCGTCGGCATGCGTCTCGGTCAACGAGGTCGTCGTACACGGGATCCCCGACGGGCGGGTACTCGAAGAGGGAGACATCGTCAGTGTGGACCTCTGTGCATTCAAGAACGGATTTCACGGCGACGGAGCGCGCACCTTCCGGATCGGAAGCGTGAGCCCCGAAAAAGACAAACTCGTACGCGTCACCGAAGCGTGCTTCTTCCGCGGCATCGAGGGATTGAGAGAGGGCACCCCCCTCTATGATATCGGCTATAAGGTGCAGCGGCATGCGGAGGAAAACGGATTTTCCGTCATCCGCTCCTACACGGGGCATGGGATCGGCCGTGAAATGCACGAAGATCCCGCCGTCCCCAACTACGGGAAGAAGGGCACGGGCGTGCGGCTGAAAGCGGGAACGGTCATCTGCGTGGAGCCGATGATCGCCGCGGGCGGCTGGCGCGTGAAGATCCTCGACGACGGCTGGACGGCAGTTACGGTCGACGGAAAACCCGCCGCGCACTACGAAAACACCCTCGTGATCCGCGAGGACGGCGTCGAGATCCTGACGCTTTGAAGCAATAATTTTTCGGAGGAATCATGTCCAAGGACGATGTCATCGAAGCAGAAGGCAGAGTGCTCGAAGCTCTTCCCAACGCCACATTCAAAGTGCAGCTCTCGAACGGGCACATCATCACCGCCTACATTTCGGGAAAGCTGCGCATGAACTATATCCGCATCATCGAAGGCGACGGCGTAAAGCTCGAAATGAGCCCTTACGATCTCACCAAGGGGCGGATCACCTGGAGAAGCAAGAACTGAGTTCACGAAATTGCTTGCTCACTTCGTGGCACGCGCCGCGAGCGGTGCTTGCCGCTTGTTCGAAAGCGATTTCCGTGATGTGGAGCGGCGTTGCTTCTGTTCAACAGCCCTGCGGGCTGTGAACAACGTCGCGACAGCCGAGCTGGTAGCGAGGCGGTGTTCGACGGGCGCTACCGTCGAAAAGTGCTCTTTTGCCTTAACTTGCTTGGTGCCCCTGCAGGGGTGGAGCAGCGTTGCTTCTGTTCAACAGCGCAGTGCGCTGTGAACAACGCCGCGACAGGAGGCGTGGCCTCGCCGACGGGCTTTGCGGCGGTCCCTGCCGCCCAAAGCGTAGCGCAAAAGTGTGATTTTGCTCGCGGACGCGATCGGGGAGCACATAAGTTTCCCTTGCTGTCCCTGCAAGGATCCACAAGATTATTTCCGCCGGAAACGGCATTAAATTCGAGAGGTAAATCAAAATGAAAGTACGTCCTTCCGTAAAAC